>CAXTYP010000014.1:0-18405 GCA_964248435.1 uncultured Acidobacteriaceae bacterium
TTGATCGCGTTTCCCAGCACCCCGCGGAGTTGCTGTGTCAGGAGATCGAGGTCGGGCACCGCTCCGGGCATCGCTCCGGGATGACCTGGAGCAGACTGCCCGGCACGACCGGGATGCTCTTCGGAAACAAAGGCAACCGGGCCGGACTCCTTGCCGGCGAACCCGGAGTGAATCGCCCCTGAAAGCTTGCCGAGCGAGTCGTTATTGTGCCGCGACGCCGCAAACAACACCACAAAAAAGGCAAACAACAGCGTCATGAAGTCGGCATAGGAGACCAGCCAGCGATCCTGCGAAACCAGCGCCTGGTGCCGATTGCGCCGCCCGCGCCGCCTCCATCCTCCGGCAGCGCCCCCGCTGCTCACCGCGCCACCGCCATGCGCGCCACCCGGGCCGGACCGCGATCCGCATGGGGAACCCCCAGCTTTTCACGCATCACCCGCGGGCTTGCGCCTTCAGCGATGGCCAGTACGCCTTCAAGCGTGGCTTCCCGCAGCATGCGCGTTTCCTGTGCGCGGAGGCGCAACTTGCCGGCCAGCGGCAAAAACAGCAGGTTCGCCAAGCCCACACCATATAAGGTAGCCACAAACGCGACCGCGATACCCCGGCCGACCTCGCCGATATTGTCCAGCTTCTGCATCACCTGAATGAGCCCAAGCACTGCGCCCAGAATGCCGACCGTTGGCGCAAAGCCGCCCGCGGCCTCCCACACGCGCGCCGGCTGCTCGTCCCACTCTTCCAGCCGCATCAGCTCGATTTCCATAATCTCGCGGATCTCGCGGGGGCTGATTCCATCGATGGCCAGCATCAGCGCTTTGCGAAAGAGCGGATCGCCGTCCATCTTTTTCAACTCGGGGTCCAGTGACAGGATGCCCCCTTTGCGTGCCTGCAAGGCAAAGCGCAGCAACTGTTCGGTTCGACCCTGGTGGTCTACCCGCCCCGCGCCAAAAGCGTGGCTCGCACGCAACAACGCCTGGCGAACCGCCGAAATCGGAAACTGCACCAGCACCGCGCCCAGCGTACCCCCGAGCACAATAATGGCCGCCGTCGGCTGCAGCACCTGGGTGATGTGGCCACCTTCGAGCGAGTACCCGATCGCGATAGCGGTCGCTGCTACCAGCAGGCCCGCAACCGTTCCTTTTTCCAGCTTCAACATCCCATCCCCCTCGTCGCCCGCTGGCCGTATCGTTCTTATCGGCAGATCGTGCCATCGGCATCAGCCCTAAGCCGTCGCAAGCGCACTGCCTTGCTCCAGCTCCTGCCGCGCCGCCTGCAAATCATCAGACACTGGAAATTGCTCCAGCCCACGAGAAATCGCATCCTCGGCAGCCGCGCGATTCCCACTCTGGTGCAAAATGGCCACGTGTCTCAAAACGGAACGGGGTGAGGGCGCAAGCTCCGCCAGCCGCGCTGCTGCCTCGGCCGCCTCGGCGAGGTTCCCGGTAGCGACCGCCGCCTTAAGCCGCCACTCCTGCAAAGGAGCCGAAGCCGGATCGCGAGCCAATCCGGCGTGGACGTGGCGCTGTGCCTCCGGCCATTGCTCGAGCCGTGCATAGATCTCCACGACCTGCAGAACAGCAGATGGAGAAGCATGCCGCTTTAGCTCCCGTTCCCCTTGCGCAGCCGCCTCTCGCAAGAGGCGCAGTCCGGCTTGCCGGTTTCCATGCTCCATCTCCAACCCCGCCAGCCGTACGCGGACCGTCAGGTAGCCGGGCTGCAGCCGTGCCGCTTCGCGGTAAGCCTCCAGCCCCTGCTGGGAGCGACCCAGCCCGATACAGGCTTCACCCAGGAGCTGGGCACGCCGTCCCTCATCCTTGCTGTCGTTTGGGATCCGCTCGATCGCGACCAGCGCCGCTTCCGGTTGCCCCAGCTTCAGCAGCGTCACCCCAATATGCATCCAGACCCCATGTCGGTCTGGCTCAAGCGAGGCCGCGCGCATAAAGTGCGCCAGCCCTTCCTTGTATTTGCCCTGCCAGCTGGCGAGAGCGTCGCCATACTGCACCATCACCTGCGCATCGTCTGGCCGAAGTCGCAGCTTTTCAGCCAGCAACTCGGTGTAAAGCGCCCATTTACGCTTTAATCCGTCCGCATCGATCCGGTACCACCCAAAGTGGTGAATGAAAAAGGGAGCGTGGGCGATCGGCAGCCCGAGCTCCATCATCCGGTACTCCACCTGTTCATGGATGTGACCCAGGTAGTAAACGTCCGGCCTGCGCCGGTAAAGCCGGCAAATCTCGCTGTGAGAGTAGATGGAAGCGTCCGGGGCGCGGGGGTGCCGCTGCTCGCGCGGCAGCAGAATATGCCCCGGCAGCACCTCGTTCCAGGGAGGCAGGTAGTTGCGAACCGGCACGATGTAACCCTCCGCGCGCGGGTGCTTCAGCTCTTTTCTGATCCAGGCATGCGCCCTGCGATCCAGTTCCTCATCCGCATCCAGCACCAGCACCCAGTCCGTTCCCATCGCTTGGAGAGCGGCGTTGCGCGCCGCGGCAAAATCGTTCGTCCAGGGGAAATGGATCACCGTCGCTCCTGCCTCCAGCGCGATGGCCTCCGTTGCATCGGTCGATCCCGTGTCGACGACCACGGTGGCATGGACCAGGCCCTGCACACTGTCGAGGCAGGCGCGCAGGGTCGGGGCGGCGTTTTTCGCGATCACACAAAGTCCCAGGGTCGGCATCGTCGTTCCTGTGAAGCAGATGAGAAGTTTTGGGGCAGTCCTGCTCTGCGATGTGCACGTGTAGGGCCCTTTGCAGATCAGAAGAACAGTCATGCGAGACACGAACAATGAGAAAGGAGTGAGAATCGAGTAACCCGAAAATAAATGACGAAAGTTCAAAAAAGGTCTGAACAGTTTGCGCGAGAGGCCGATAGATGGTTTGCAAGTCAAAAAAGCCGGAAGCACAAGGCGATCGCAGGACGCGGAGCTTGTTTGTGCAGGCACAACAAACCAAGAGGAGCAGTCACCCATGTCTCTCAGCATCCTGAACAACATCTCGGCCCTTACGGCGGAGAACCAGCTCAACGTCACGACCGCCGCCGCCAACAAGAGCCTCCAGCAGCTGGCTTCCGGTTCGCGCATCAACTCCGGCGCTGATGACGCGGCCGGCCTCGCGATCTCGGACGGCTTGAACGCCAATGTTGCCGCCCTTAACCAGTCCGCCCAGAACGTGACCGAAGGCGTCGGCCTTCTGCAGACCGCCGACGGCGCCCTGTCGCAGATCACCTCGCTGCTGAACCGCGCTGTCACGCTGGCGACCGAAGCTTCGAACAGCACTGTGACCACAGGTCAGATCACTGCGATCAATGCGGAGTACACCGCGATCCAGACCGAGATCAATGCGATCAACAGCAGCACCAACTACAACGGCCAGGCGATCTTCGGCAGCACCCTCACCATCTTCACCAGCGATGGAACCGCAGGCGGTTCGAACACGGTCGCTCCGGGAGTAACGAAGACGGATTCCACGACACTTGGGCTGACTTCCGCTGGTTTTACGACCAATGCACTTGCACAGGGCGAGCTGACCAAGATTACAACGGCTATTAACACCGTCGCAGCGCAGCGCGGCACCCTGGGTGCTTCGGTCGAACAGCTCCAGGCGACCTCCGCTGTGGCCACGACTGAGTCGCAGAATCTCCAGAGCGCGTCCAGCGACATCCGTTCGGCCGATATCGGCGCGACGGTTGCGAACGACACCAAGTACTCGGTGCTGGAGCAGACCGGTATCTCGGCTCTGCAGCAGGCCAACCAGCAGTCGCAGACAGTTCTGAAGCTCCTGCAGTAAACTCCGGCTTCGGGCGGTGACAACCCTCATCGCCCTCCCCTTCTCGAAGAGGAGGAAAACAGGTAGGGCTTGCGCGGCGCGATGCGGCGTGCAAGCCGATTCCGCCACTACCATGGCCGAATCGGCCTGGAAGAGGCACTGCGACCCAGTGCCTCTTCCAGTCCGTTTTCAGCTTCCGTCGCGCCGTGCAAGCCAGGCATGCAGGCGCCTGCTTCGGTGCTTGATGCCGGACCGCCGCGCTCAAGGAGTCTCCTATCATGAGTACTGTTTCCACGTCCGCTCTAGGCTCGCTTCTAAGCTCGCTCAATAACGGCTCCGCTGGCCTGGACGTCACCTCAGCCGTTGCCTCCATCATCGCCGCCGAACGTGCACCGGAAACCGCTTGGCAGAATCAGCAGACGACCATCAACAGCCAGGCAACCGAGATTCATCAACTCGAAAGTGAAATCTCCGCCGTGACCGTCCAGTTGCAAAGCCTCGGTGATCCTATCAGCGCTTTCGGCGCAGTAGCGGCAACCTCGTCGAACAGCAACATCGTGACCGCTTCAGCAGTCTCCGGAACCGCAACCGGCACTCATACTATTACCGTAAACAAGCTCGCCGCGACCGGCTCTTACTACTCCGCTGAGCAGAGCAGCAGTTCCTCCGCTTTGCCAAGTGACACGTTCAGCATCACGCAAGGCGGCACCACGACCTCCTTTACCGTGGGCGGCAGCAGCGGGGTCGATACCCTGGACCAGCTTGCGTCGGCGATCAATAATTCGTCAGCTGGTGTCAACGCCAGCGTGGTGAGCGATAGCAACGGTTCCCGGCTGGCGCTCGTCGCCAAAGGCTCGGGAACGGCTGCCGATTTTTCAGTTTCCAGCGATTCCACGTTTGCATTTCAGCAGGGAACCCCAGGCGCAGATGCCTCCGTCACGATTGACGGTGTTCCCGTCACCAGCGCCACCAACACTGTAGCCGGCGCGATCAACGGGCTGACACTCAACCTGCAGGCGCAGGCTCCATCCACCCCGGTCACCATCACCCTTGCACCCGACACCACTACGATTCAGAACACGCTCAGCACATTTGTAAGCTCCTACAACACCCTCATCAAAGATCTCAATGCGCAATTCACGTTCAATGGCTCGACCTCAACGGAGGGCGTGCTATCGGCGGACAGCACAGCCCGTTCTCTACAGTCAGATGTATTGAATGCAGCAAACCTGAATATCGGCTCCGGAGCCATACAGAACCTGGCGTCTCTGGGCATCACCACCGGCCAGGACGGAACCCTGGTGCTGAATTCACAAGCGCTCTCGCAAGCCCTGTCGACCAACTTCCAGGGAGTCGTGAGTTTCTTTCAGGGAAGCAGCGGCGCTGCCGGCTACGCTTCAACGCTGGTCGGTACCCTGAACTCCTACACAGACCCATCGCAAGGTTCCTTCACCGTCGACCTGCAAAGCTCGAGCAACGAATACAAGGACCTCGCAAGCCAAATCGACCGTTACGAGATTTACATCGCGACCCAGCAAACACTGTTGACGCAGGAATACAACAACGCAAACATCGCCCTGCAGCAGCTGCCTGAAAAGATGAAGCAGATCAACGCACTTCTCGGAAACAACAACAATTCATCAAGCAATTAAGGAACAACTGGGATGATGCCCTCGCAGCCTGCTCTTGCCTATCGCCGTGCCGCTACGCAACAAGCCTCCGTTGTAGGATTGGTGATCGCGCTCTACGACACCCTTGCAGGAGACCTGCAAAGGGCCGCCGCAGCCATGGGGCGGAACAACATCGAAGAGCGTAGCCGACAGCTCAAACACGGATTGTCCGTATTGACCCAACTCGACAGCCTGATCGACATGGAGCATGGCGGTCAGACTGCCGTGCATCTCAGGCGTTTTTACGGGTTCTTGCGGGACGAGATGCTCCGCGCCCAGTTCGAGCAGGACGCTTCCATCCTGGAAAACTCTTCAAAGCTTCTGCTGGAAGTACGTGGTGCCTGGCAGGATGTCGACGTCCGAGCGGCTGCTCGGACCGAAAGCTTGGGTGAAGTCCAGGGCGAGCACAACGTACCCTTCGACTGCCTAGCGTGAGTTCGGCCGGCCGCACGGCTGGGCGCTGCGGCCCGAGAGGCCTTCACTCCAATACCGCACACAACACTACATACGTTGCAGCTTGATCATGCACTTTGCGTTTCGGGCCTCGACGTTGGTATACGCTCTCACATCGAACCTGTTCGTGACGGGAACTCCGTACCTCCTTGTCCCGCAACAAGACCGTTCAAGTGGTAGTCAGTATCGCCGAATCACGTCGATGGCGATCGTGCGCTCCAAGCAAACTCAGGGATGCGCACCTTGCGCACCACCCTCACGAAGCTGCAAAGTTAATACATGAACACGGCAATCCGTACACGCCTTTCCGCCATGATGTTTCTTCAGTACTTCATCTGGGGAGCCTGGTACGTCACGCTGGCAACTTGGCTTACCGTTTCCCTGCACTTGTCGGGCCAGCAGGTTGGCCTTGCCGCAGGCACCACGGCGATAGGTGCAATGGTTGCGCCATTCTTTGTCGGTCTTGTAGCCGATCGATTTCTTCCCACACAGCAGGTGCTGGCCGGCCTCCATGCCTTAGGCGGTGCACTGCTGCTGCTCTCCGCTAGACAGTCTGGCTTCACGGGGGTGTACACGCTGTTACTGCTTTATAGCCTGTGCTTCATGCCAACGCTCGCTTTGACCAACTCGCTTGCGTTTCGGCAGATGCGCGACCCAGGAATCGAGTTCGGTCCCATTCGCGTGCTCGGCACTGCCGGCTGGATCGCTGCCGGCTTGCTGGTTGGCCACTTGCGCATCGAGAGCACAGCATATCCTCTCCAGATAGCTGGCGCAATCTCACTCGTGATGGCTGCATATTGCCTGACCCTTCCTCATACACCTCCGTTGGCTTCGGGCGAGACAACACAAAGAATGATCTTCCCGCCTGAGGCTCGAGCCTTGCTCCGGGGCGCCACCATGGATCGGGGCCGATCCATGGCGGTCTTTGCACTGGCGAGTTTGCTGCTTTGCATCCCGCTGCAGTTCTACTACGCGTTCACTAACCTTTTCCTGAATGAAAGCGGCGTGCGCGACGCTGCAGGCAAGATGACGGCCGGCCAAATGTCGGAGCTTGGCTGCATGTTGCTGATTCCATGGTTTTCCCGCCGTCTCGGCGTCAAAGGCATGCTGTTGGCGGGCATGGCTGCCTGGGTGGTGCGATACGCCCTGTTTGCTTACGGCAACGCGGGCGACCGTATGGGCATGTTCTGGGGAGCGATTTTGCTTCACGGCATCTGTTACGACTTTTTCTTCGTGACTGGGCAAATCTACATCGACCGCAAGGCGCCGCCAGCTCTGCGCGCCGCCGCGCAAGGACTGATCACGTTTTTAACCTACGGGGTGGGCATGTTTGTCGGCTCATGGCTGTCGGGTGCGGTCGTCGAACGCTACACTGTGCCGGGCGGTCACAATTGGCGAGCTATCTGGCTCGTTGCTGGCTGCGCGGCTGCTGCGGTTCTGGTCTTCTTCCTGCTGACTTTTGCAGACAATGCGACAGAAACGGTCAGCACCGAGGCCGCACTGGCAGCCACTCCGGTCGAAGCGCCTCTTTGAAGGTGGTATGAATTTCGCTCGCGTGTTTTCGCGAGGCCCTGATCATGGGCGAGGGGGTGGCGAGCAGGTGCAGTCCCTCTCCAGCGTGATCAGGCTGTTTGCATCGCGGCACATGCGCGATTGAGTATTCGACCGGGCAAGCGGCTGGACAATGGCAAAAGGCACGCTTGGCCGCGAACGTTGACCCTTCCTGTCGCAAATTCGCTTTGGGGCGACTGCGTTGCGCAGTCTTGGATTGATACACAAGTCACTTCGACAGCAACACCAATGAACTCCTGCACCTCGGCGGCCGATGGTTGGCCTGCGCCCGGTCGCCTTTGTCCGGCGGCGCAGTGACGTTGAGCGCGAGCAGGCTCCTCAATGTGTTGATGCCGCTATAACCCTGGATCCTTTCCGCGCTTCGTATCGCATGAGCAGCCGCGTCATACGGACGCCGCATACGTAGAACGATCGCATGCCGAAGCGAGTAGCTCACCGACAGTTACCAGCCCGGTACGCCGGTCTTGGCGATGCTACGTGCTGCCTAAGATTTCGATCGCGCTCGTACCCAGACCGCGGACGGTTCCCGCCGCATAACATCAGTAAGCAACAGGCTGCACTCATCTGTCCGGTACGCACTGGGTGAGTCGAGTGCTGCGCCTCCAAACATGGCGCTTTGCTATTTGAGCAGACTGGAACTACTTTGACGATGCACACTTGCTTCCATGAGCGGCGCCTGCTTCGGCCACGCGATCATCAGGCCCGGGCTGGCTGCTTTAGCTCTGCCAATCAAAAAGCTTTGAAGGATACGTCGGTCTGTGAATCGTTGGCGAACACTCCTGGAACTTCATTACTTACGAACGGCAAACGTTGAGGGCGGTCAAAATTGCGTATTGCTCTAGGTCCAAGCACACGTACACCTATGACGCCGAAGGCAACATGGTGGCGGTGGATGGGGGCTCGACGGCGAAGTACGGCTACGACGCGAGCAATCACCGGGTGCGGCTCGATATCTGGAGCGGCGCTTTTGAGGAGTTATACAATCTGACGGGGCAAAAGGTCGTGATCTGGAACGCGGGCTCGGGTTCGGTGATGGAAGAGGACACGCACCTGGGCGCGCAGCCGCTGGCGGCGTATCTGGGCGGGGCGTTGTTTTTCGAGCACCAGGACTGGCTCGGCACCGAGCGGGTGCTGACCGACGGGGCGGGCAACACGGCAGGATCGTACCTGTCGCTGCCGTTCGGGGACGGGTTCACGGATGACGGCACGGACCTGGACCCGTATCACTTCGCGGGGCTGGACCATGACTACGAGAGCGGGCTGGACCACGGGCAGTTCCGGGAGTACTCGAGCGCCGGCGGGCGCTGGCTCAGCCCCGATCCTTACTCGGGCAGCTATGACTGGAGCAATCCTCAGAGCCTGAACCGGTATGCGTATGCGCTCAACAATCCTTTGAGCATGAGCGATCCTACAGGAGAGGACGGTTGCGGCGACGACTTCGATTGGGAAGATGATGACTTTGGCTACGGTATCACTGGCCCTGGCGGTGAGGGGAGTGGTCCGAGTGGCATCAACAATAACGCTTATACCTTCCCTCTAGTTCAGCAGTACTCCTGGGTGACAGATACGTTTCCTACTGATAACTTCTTTACTGAATACTCCACAAGCGGAGCTTTTGGTTTGGTCTGGAGCAGCGGTGGGGGAGGAGGTGGCGGGGGTGCCCAGGGATTGGCGATTCTACACGTTAGCCGTTACTGTGGTGTGCTGAGCAACTGCAAAACCCCGTCTCAATGTGCTGCGCAGGCAATTGCTAAAAATGCCGTTTCTCTCGGTCTTGATGCGGCAGGTGTAGGAGCTGGCTTCTTGCCGGGCGGTGATCTGGCAGTAGCCGGAGTCCAAATGGGTCTTGGTGTTGCGTCTACCGTTAATAGCGCGGTAAGTGGCGATGCGCCGGGCTCAATTGGAAGTGTCTTTGGCCTCCAGTTATCGGCACTTGCACCTGCTGCCAAATGGGCAGGCGTGGGCGCGAAAGCAGTGCCATTCCTTGGGGCGGCTGTAAGCGCCGCCGGAGCCTTAAATGACCCATGGAGCACGTACAAGGATTACCAGGGCTGTATGGCGGGGCACTAATGACAAAAATAGAAGATAATCAACCTCTCGATCCATTTACTCGAAAATGGCTCCTTGTTGTGATTGTATGCATGGTACCGGTCTTTGTCCTGTTTGCATTGCTAGGTGATCCAGGAAGAGGAAGGGCAGCGGCAATTTGCTGCGCGACGAGCATGACAGCCATCAGAGCTTGTTGGCATTCAAGGCAGCACTTATGGTTCTGGATCGTGCTGGTATTCATACTTGTTCTACATGTTGCCGTCGTGTGGTTTATTCCGTGGAGCGACAAGAGTTATCCCGGATATGCGCTTCTACCGTTCGCAATTCTCGATTACGGCGTGGTCTACGGAAGCTTTAAATTAGCAAAGGGACTGAGGGCTCGGGGTGCCGAAACCACTTCCCCAAATTGAAGCACTGCTCGCGTAGCTCTAGCAGAGGCGTCTGTGCGACTACAAACCATGTATGCGTGGCATTAATGAGAGGCGGCCTGGATAATCAAGAAGTCTCTCACGTGCTCACTCTACAATGGTGTTTATACTAGCTTACCACTATATTAGTGGGTCTCCGTCTTGTTGGTGTCGTTGTCGATCAGTGCATCCGACGGCGTCCTTCTGACGCCAACATCCATGTTCCTGCTGCCAGCCCAGAAGCGCCCTGATATGCATCGGGTCTGGCATGACATTGTCCGTTTTCGAATGGGACCTTTGGCTTGCCATGTCTTCTAATGTCACTTGAAACAGTGCGATCTAATCGGAGGAGCGTTAACGCCATGTGGAGATTCTGCTCTTTTGCCCTTTGCGCCACAGCGCTCTGGCTTCCCGCGACTTCCCGGAGCAGCGTCCCGGCACCCGCGCTGGGCACACGAACCGGCGAGATCCTCACAATCGACGGCTTGCGTTTCAGGGACCTGAACCACAATGGCCACCTCGACCCGTACGAGGACTGGCGGCTCAGCCCGGAGGCGCGCACCGCCGACCTGCTGCAACGCCTGAGCCTGGGAGAGGCAGCCGGCCTGCTGGTTCATGGCTCATTGCAGGACGCCGGCTTCTACCGCCTTCCAGGAACCCCGATCACACCCGGCGAAAAGGCCAGCTATAACTTCGACCGTGCGCGGCAGTGGATCCTTTCTCAGCACGTCACGAGCTTTGTGACGCGGCTGAACGGCACGGCCGGGGAGATGGCCGAGGCGAACAACCGCATTCAGGAGATCGCGGAAGGTTCGCCGTTCGGCATCCCGGTGACGATCTCGTGCGACCCGATGCGACACGAAGAGAACCTGATGCGGGAGGCAAGCGAGCGCGACCGCGCGTTCTCACTGTGGCCCGAGCCGCTGGGCTTCGCGGCTATCGGCGACCCGGCGCTGTGCCGGCACTTCGGTGACAACGTGACCTGCTTCTCGCGACCCATCGTTGCGTGTTCCGCAAACTTGATCTCGTTCCACGATTTGCCGGCGTCAGACATTCGGTACAACTCTTCGTCGTCAAGCCCGCCGAGTAGAAGACCCGTTGTCGGTGTGATGAACTTCAGTTGTCCGAACACTGGCGGTTACGAGACCAGGTGCCAGTTCCGTCCGCCATCCGAGGTGCTGAACAAATCAGAAAAGCTGAAAGCCGTGCTGGAGTTCTGGCACACAGGCAGCCAGCCGTGTTGTTATCCACAAAGGAACTATTGAGCAGGCCGCCAAAAAAGTGAGCGCCTGTCCCTCTGAAATGGAGCTGACCCTGGACCAGGAGGCACCCCGCGTGGCTGTATGGAACACGTCGATAGAGGCAGCACCACTGTCGCCTTCTGCAATGGCGAAGTAAGCGAACCCATCGCTCGGCGAAGCAAACGTGGCACTCATCAGGTCGCCTTTTGCCTGCTTTGGGGTGATGTCGATCCAGTTTTTGCCGAGCGTGCTTGTGTAGAAAATCTTTTCACGCGAGGTGATGTACCCCCTGGTTGCATCGAGCAGTTTGGCTTGCACAATCTCGGGCACCGGAAATGGGCTGGATATGACGGGAGTGGCGGGAGCCTGGGCAAGCCCGGACCCAAGGCTGGCGGCGAAAGCAGGGGGGTAAACAACCAGACGAGTGCGTCTCATGGAGGCGGACCTTTCTCGGGTGCCTGACTAAGTTCCGGCAGATCGCTTGAACCAGGGTCGCCTTGTCGAGGTGCGTCCACGGTGTGGAGAAACTCGAATACGGCAATGCAGAGTGATCAGTTTTCTCGGTACCGCGGCCGAATTCGCTGGAACGAAACAGCTATGGCTTTAACACCACCTTGATATAGCCTTCCTCGCGCGCGTCGAACTTGCGGAAAGCCTCGGGCGCCTCGTCAAGCGAGAGCCGGTGGCTGACCACCTGGCTTGGCTTGGCGGCCCCGGTCAGGATCATGTCGCGCAGTTTGCCATTCCAGCGCTTGTCGTCGTCGCGACCCATGGTGATGCGCACGTTCTTGCCGAAAAGCTTGTCCCATGGCACCAGCAGCTTGCCTTCTTTAAGCGTGGGATTGGTGCCGTTCGGGTCTTTGGGCGGCCACACGCCGACAATCGCGATCCGCCCGGAAGGATTGATGATGTCGGCGATCGCCTCCGTGACCCATAGCGAGTTTTCTTCTCCGTAGTTCTCCCTGGAGCGCGCCTGGAAGCCGATCGCGTCGATCGCGCAGGTAACACCGCCGAGCGGGCTCTCGTTGCGAAACGCGCCGCCGGAACGCCACTTGCCTTGCTGCTCCTTGATCTGCTCCACTGGATCGCCATGAAGAAAGTCGATGGGAATGGCCCCGAGCTCTCCTGCTTTTTCAAGCCGTTCTTTCACAGCATCCACGACATACACGCGAGCCGCCCCGCGCAGTGTGGCTGAGTAGGCGGCCAGCAAGCCTACCGAGCCCGCGCCAAAGATGGCGACCGTATCGCCGGGGCCGATATCCGCGATCGCTGCGGCATGGTAACCGGTCGTCCAGGCATCAGCCAGCAGGACAAAGTCGTCTTCCCATGCGTCGCCCGGCTCGCCCGGCAGCTTCAAACTGTTCGCGTCCGCCAGCGGAATCCGCAGCAGCTCCGCCTGCGCTCCCTGGTAGCCGCCCTTGTTCGGATAACCATAAGCTGCGCCGGCCGCCGGGGGATTGGTCATCAGGCACTCCGAGGTGTGGCCCTCGGTACACATCGCGCAAAACCCGCAGCAGATATGAGTGGGCACGGTGATGCGGTCGCCCCGCTTCACATTTTTGACTGCCGAGCCGACCTCTTCGACCACGCCCAGCGGCTCATGCCCGATGACGCCGCCCTCGATGCCGCGCATACGGCCTTCATAAAAGTGGAGATCCGTGCCGCAGATCGCCGTCGAGGTCACGCGGAGCAGAACGTCGGTGGTCTCCTTCATCTCGGCATCGGGAATGTCTTTTACGACGATCTGGCGAGTGTCTTCCAGAACAACGGCACGCATGGCGGATCCTCCGAACTTAAGAGCGCTTTGAGGGCGCTCAAAGGCTAGGATGCGACCGGTTATCGCGGCGGGACGTTGTTTGCGACCGTTTGGATTCAGCCGCTTCCTGACCGAAAGTAATCTGTTCGTTTCCTTCGCGGCTGCCGATAGGAGGCTCACTACTCCGTTGCTTTCCTGGCAGTTCTGGCTACGCGCGTGTGCCGATGGGCGCGGCGCGATTGTTTGGTGTGCACGTTTTCATCCTGCGCAAGCCGCAGGCCAGGCAGCAGCGGTGTGGGCGAAGGGCCCGAATGCTTGGAGCGAGGTTTGGCGGGAGGTTCGGATGCGGCGCGCTGCTTGCCCTGCTCGTGGGAGCAGCCGCGACCTCGTACGCGCAAACGCCGGCACCCCCGCCGAGTGGCCAGCAGGGGATCGATCGCGAGTTTTTGCGGCACCGGGGTCTTCTGCCGCCCAGGGTAGCTCCGGGACAAGCGGGAGCTTTCGCCCAAAATGCTTCCCAAGCCGCCCCAGCGCTTGCGTCCGATTCCGCCCTTCCGACCGCCCGCGCAGCCATGGCCGGGCGGCTCGCGGCCGTTCGCGCCCGGCAGGCAGCCGCTCGAGCTGCCGCGCAACTTTCAAGCCACGCTTATCCGGGCGGCGCGGCTGCGGCCCAGCCGGCGCTCGGCAGCAGCACCATGGTGTGGCAGGCGGCTGGACCCACCCAGCTCAGCACGCCCAGCTATGGCCCAGTGACCGGACGTGTCAGCTCGTTGGCGGCTGACCCCACCAACAGCAGCGTTCTTTACCTGGGCGCGACCGGCGGTGGCGTTTGGAAGAGTACCAACGCGGCGAGCAGCGCCGGCGGTGTCACGTTTCGACCGCTCACTGACGACATCGCAGTTTTTGCGAACTCGCAAAGCTCGGTTCCGTCGTTGTCCATCGGCGCGATCTCCGTCCAGCCCGGCAATCCCAACGTCGTGCTCGCCGGCACCGGCGACCCGAACGATGCGCTCGACTCCTACTATGGCGTCGGGGTTCTGCGCTCGACCGATGGCGGAACTACCTGGAACCTTTACCAGCAAAGCAATGACCTGAATCACCACTCCAGCTTTGTGGGTGAGGGTTTTGCCGGCTTTGCCTGGAGCACAACCGCGCCGAACCTGGTGGTAGCCGCGGTGTCACAATCGCTGGAAGGGCAGTCCGTCGGGGACGGCGAAATCGGTACTGCGGGGTTGTATTACTCCAACGACGCCGGTATTACCTGGTACCTGTCAACCATCACCGACGGCTCGGGCCATGTGGTCCAGTCGAGTGGTTCGGGAGGGGGGCCGCCCGGCATCGCTGCCACCTCCGTTGTTTGGAATGCGACGCGCAAGCTGTTTCTGGCGGCGGTTCGCTTTCACGGCTACTACAGCTCGCCCGATGGCGTCACCTGGACGCGACTGGGCAACCAGCCGGGCCCGAACCTGGCGACAGGAGCGTGCCCGGCGGCTTACGCCAGCTCCGGTTGCCCAATCTTTCGCGGAGCGCTTGCCGTACAGCCCGTCACCGGCGACACTTTCGCGCTCACGACGGACCTGAACAACACGGATGGCGGGCTGTACCAGGATGTGTGCTCGCCCAGCGGCCTCGCGGTGAGCTCGTGCGCTTCGGGCGCGGTCGCCTTTGGAACACAGATCAACGACACGGCGCTGGACGATGCGAATGGCTCCATCCCACAAGCGGACTACAACCTGGCGCTCGCAGCCGTGCCGTCGCAGCAGGACACGCTGTTGTTCGCCGGCACGCGGGACCTTTTCCGGTGTTCGCTGGCCAACAGCTGCCAATGGCGCAACACCACCAATGTGCAAACCTGCGCGTCGGCGCAGGTGGCTCCTTCGATCCACGCGATTGAAGGCACCTACGCCGCGAACGGATTCCTGTACTTCGGCAACGACGGCGGCCTGTGGCGAACCACCGACGGCCTGGCGCAGAGCGGCCCGGTGTGCGCCGCGAGCGATGCGTCGCACTTCGACAACCTGAACGGGGGCATCGGCTCGCTTGCCGAGATCAGCCACCTGGCTGTGAGCCCGGCGAATGGGTCGCTGGTGCTGGCAGGCATGGGCGAGTTCGGCATTGTGGCGAGCGAAAGTACGGCAGCCCAGGGCGGCACCGGTGCCTGGCAGCAATTGCTGACCGGTGAAGGCAGCCTGGTGGCGATCGACCCGGTGACCCCGGGGAACTGGTACGCGGACGCGGGGGCCGGCCTGGCCATCTTTCCCTGCGCGAACGGCGGCAACTGCAACGCCACGGGCTTCGGCACGAGCCCGTCCATCGGGCGGTCGCAGGTGGCGGACGACACAGACGACATCGTGACGAATGGCTACGACCCGGCACCATGGATTCTGGATCCAGGCAACCCGGCCAACATCCTGGTGGGTACCTGTCGCATGTGGCTGGGGCCGGCGACCGGCGGCTGGACCAGCAGCAACCTGCTGAGCGGGATGCTCGACGGCAACGCGGAGCCCTTTTGCAACGGCAACGGCCAACTGCGATCGGTCGGTGCCGGCGGCAGCTACAACGGGGGGGCGGGCGAGCAGATGTATGCCGGCATGGCCGGTTTCGGCGATGGGGGCGCATCGGTCCCGGGGCACCTGTACGGGGCAACCGTGTCCCAGTCCGGCGGCAAGTCCGCCTGGGCCGACCTGTGGCGCAATCCCGTCACCAACACGTCCTTCGGCAAACAATTCAATCCAAGTGGCTACGCTATCTCGTCCCTGGCCGTCGACCCGCACGACACGACCGGGCGCACGGTGTACGCGGGGATCGCCGGCTTTCCTTCCGGAACCGAAGCCGTACTGTACGCCTCAACCGACGGGGGCGCGCACTGGGCGAACCTGACCAACTCGCTGCCGTTTGCGCCGGTCAACAGCGTAGTGGTGGACCCGAACAATGGCGGCTATGTTTATGTCGCGGGCGACTTCGGGGTATATGTCGCGACGGACATCAGCAAGTGCTACGGGACGGGGCAGAACTTTCAAAACTGTTGGACCGAGCTGGGCTCGGGGCTCCCGAACGCTCCTGTTACGGACCTGAAGGTTTACAGCTCGGGCGCAACCACCGTGCTGGAAGCGGCGACCTACGGTCGCGGCATCTGGACCCTGGGGCTGGCCACCAACCCGCTGAGCCCACAGGCGACGCTTTCGCCGGCAAGTTACAGCTTTCCATCGCAAGGAAAAGGCTCGTCTGGTGCGCCGGTTCCATTCACCCTGAGCAACACGGGCACAATTGCGTTAACCATTACGGGAATTGCGGCAGCACCCGCGGCGGACTACAGCCAAACGAACAACTGCGGTGCGTCCCTGGCGGCGGGGGCGAACTGCACCATCCTTGTCAAATTCACCCCAAGTACGACCGGCGATCGGCCCGGAACACTGACCGTACTCGCCAACACGCAAAGCGGCACGCTGTCCTCGACGCTTGACGGAACCGGTTTGACGCCGGGGGTCCTGTCTGTCAGTCCAACCTCGCTCTCGTTCCCGACGACGACGATCGGCACCAGTGCCGCGACCCTCAATCTGAACCTCAAAAACACGGGTGGTGCACCGCTCACCCTGGGCACCTCGACACTTTCTGGCACCAACAGCAGTGACTTCAACCTGCCGGCCGGCAGCACGTGCGGCGGTACATTGGCCGCCGGTGAGAGTTGTTCTGTACCGGTCGGTTTCAGCCCGATGGGGACCAACAATGGCACCCGTACCGCGCAACTCGCTATCCCGTCATCGGATTCCAGCAGCCCTGCCGGTGTCAGCCTGAGCGGAAACGCCGTCACGGCGGCTGTTTTGTCGATCACGCCCGGCTCGCTCACCTTCCCCGTAACCACCGTCGGCACCATATCCGCCGCGCAAACCATTACCGTCAGCAACTCCGGCGGGACGGCGGCTCCGCTCGGTACACCAACCATGTCGAACAGCGACTACTCCTTCACCACCAATTGCGGCGCGACGCTGGCCCCGAATAGGAGCTGCACCCTCCAGGTAACGTTCACGCCAGCGAGCGCGGGCAGCCGCAGCGGGCTGTTGACGCTGCCTTCTCCGGGCACCGCGGGCAGCCCGTTTACTGTCAGCCTGGGCGGGACGGGACTTGCAGCCGCCAGCCTGGCGCTTTCACCGGGGTCTCTGGGGTTTTCTGCCCAAACCCAGGGAACCACGTCTGCCCCGCAGACCATCACCGTGACCAATGCCCCTGGTGGCAGCGCTGCCCAGCTCGGCACGCCAACGGCGACCGGCGACTATGCCGTGGACAGCAGCTGCCCCGCGACTTTGCCTGCTTCTCAATCCTGCACGCTTTCCATCACCTTCACGCCGACCATGAGCGGGATGCGCACGGGCGTTCTTTCCGTCCCGTACAGCGGCAGCCCGGCAGCGACGGCATCGCTGTCCGGCACCGGCACTGCCCCGGGGACGCTTTCGTTCGATCCTTCCTCCCTCACCTTTCCAACAACCGCCGACAACGCGACCTCCGTTGCCATTCCCATCCAGGTGACGAACTCCGGCAGCAGCCCTGCTCTCATCGCCGCGATCGCGACAAGCGGGCCCTTTGCCGTGGCAAGCAGCACTTGCCCCGTCGCGCCTGCCACCCTCGCGGTGAAAGCCCCCTGCACGTTGAACGTGACGTTTACGCCGCCGGGCACCGGCAGCTACGCGGGCTCGGCAACCCTGAGCGGCAGCTTCAGCAACTCGCCGGCCTCGGTCTCATTGAGCGGCCAGGGCGCAGCGCCCCCGGCAGCGACGTTCACTCCCGGCTCGCTTCCCTTTCCGGACACCGTGCAGGGGTCGGCCTCTGCCCCGCAAAGCCTGACAGTGACCAGCACGGGCGGGGTCGCCGTGACGCTCGGCACGCCGTCCGTCAGTACGGCGGAGTACCAGGTCTCCGGCAATAACTGCCCGGCCTCGCTGGCACCAAATACGACCTGTTCCATCAGCGTCCTGTTTCATCCCAGCGGCACAGGGACGCGGCCAGCTGCCACGCTCTCGGTCCCCGGCAACATGGCTGCGGGCCCTCTCACGGCAAGCCTGAGCGGCATCGGGCTGCCGCCCGGCGCGATCGCCCTGAACCCGACGCGCCTCAACTTCGGCCCGCAGTTCACGGGGACCGCGAGCGCGGCGCAGCCTGTCACGGTCACCAACACGGGAGATAGTTCGGTTGCCGTCGGCACCCCGGTAGCGACCGGCGACTACACCGTCGTGGGCTCCTGCCCGAGAAGCCTCGACCCTGGAGGCACCTGCACGCTTTTCGTGACTTTCCAACCGTCGGTGACGGGCGACCGCCCCGGCCAGCTCGCCGTGCCGTGGGGCACGGGCAGCTCAAGTGTGACGACGCTGGACGGCACTGGAACCATGCCGGGGCAGCTTGTTTTCTCGCCCGCTCCGCTCACGTTCGGCGCTACCGCGACCGGAACCAGCGTCACGAGCACCCTGACCGTGACCAACCAGGGCGGCACCCCGGTGCAGTTCTCCT
>CAXTYP010000015.1:0-18122 GCA_964248435.1 uncultured Acidobacteriaceae bacterium
GTTTGCGCCAAAACAGCCAGGGAAAGGAACAAGGGCGCTGCCGCGCCAAGAAATCGTTTCTGCAAGGAAAGGCTCCTGGAATGCTGATCCGACACCTGAAGGTTCGGGGTTGAAGAGTAGGCGATAACAGCACTTAGTGTGCGGTCAGGATGGGCTTAATCGCCGAAGTTCACGGCTTCCAGACCCAGGTACTCGGCTGTCTGGCCCAGCTCTTCCTCAATGCGAAGCAGCTGGTTGTATTTGGCGATTCGGTCCGTGCGCGAAGCCGAACCGGTCTTGATCTGTCCGGCGCCGGTCGCGACGGCCAGGTCCGCGATAAATGTGTCCTCGGTCTCGCCGGACCGATGCGAGATGATCGAGGTGTAGCCGTAGCGCCGGCCAAGCTCGATCGCTTCCAGGGTTTCGCTCACGGTCCCAATCTGGTTCACCTTGATCAGGATCGAGTTCGCGATTCCCTCCTCGATGCCGCGCTGCAAGCGCTCCGTATTGGTGACAAACAGGTCGTCGCCGACCAGCTGGATGCTGCCGCCCAGCAGTTCGCTCATTTGCTTCCAGCCGTCCCAATCGTCCTCCGCCAAGCCGTCCTCAATCGAGACGATCGGGTACTGTCGCGCCCAGCTTTCCCAGTACCGGCTCATTTCTTCGCTTGACAGCTCGCGCCGATCGCTCTTCTTAAAGACGTATCGTCCGGCCTCTTTGTCATAAAATTCGCTGGCCGCCGGGTCAAGCGCGATTGCAATATCCTCGCCCGGCTTGTAACCGGCCAGCTCGATCGACTCAAGGATCAGCTCGATCGCTTCCTCGTTCGACTTGAGCGAGGGCGCAAAGCCCCCTTCATCGCCAACGGCCGTGTTGTAGCCCTTCTTCTTCAGCACGCCTTTCAGCGTGTGGAAGACCTCGGTTCCCCACCGCAGGGCGTCCGAAAAACGCTCCGCGCCGACCGGCATCACCATGAACTCCTGGAAGTCCACGTTGTTGTCAGCGTGCGCGCCGCCGTTCAGGATGTTCATCATGGGCGTCGGCAGGATGGACGCGTTGACCCCGCCGAGGTAGCGGTAGAGCGGCAGGTGCAGCGCGGTGGCCGATGCGCGAGCCGCTGCCATCGAAACCGCAAGGATCGCGTTTGCGCCCAGCTTGCTCTTGTTCGGGGAGCCGTCAATCGCGATCATGGTCGCGTCCAGCAGTCGCTGGTTCGCCGCATCCATACCGGTCAGCTCCGGGGCCAGCACGCTTTCAACATTCTCGACCGCTTGCAGGACACCCTTGCCCCCGTAGTGACTTTTGTCGCCGTCGCGCAGCTCCACGGCCTCATGCTCGCCCGTGGACGCGCCCGAAGGCACAGCCGCTCGGCCACGCACCCCGCCTTCCACGACGACTTCTGCTTCCACGGTTGGATTGCCGCGCGAGTCTAGAATCTCCCGGGCATGAATAGCAACGATCTCGGTCATCTGGGTCCTTAAAGTGATGTGGTGCTGTAAACGCTCGCGCAAACGCGGCCGGCGATCGACATGTACGGGGGACTGCCCCGCAACCGCGCTGCCGATATGCTCGACGAAATTGGGCCGGGGGGTATCCTGCTTGTGCAAACAAAAGCTCCTGTGCGACGCGCGAGCAGCGACCCGTGAACAAGCCCGATTCTAGCAAAGAGCACACAAGAAAAAGGGGATACGGTTCGGCTTTCTCTTCCATTCATCGTTTGTTCACCCCCGTGCCGGCTTCCCCCGCACTTTACCTTTTTGGTTCACGATGCGCGAGTGTTTCGTGCTTTTCAGCCGAAAGGGCCCATCCTGTCATACCCTTAGGCACCGGTCTGCCCCCGTGGGCACCCGGCTGGAGTGTGCCTGCATGACTTCCCGTTCCGCGTTCCCCGCCCTGCCCAAGTTGCTCCTCGCCGCTTCTGCCATGCTTTGGCCGACCCTGCTTCACGCGCAGTCATCCCCCTCTCAGGACCAGTACTCAGGCGTCGCGCGCCCACCAGCCGATGACAGCATCGTGGCCAACGAGGACACGCCCACGCCGGTGGCGCGGAAGCCTCTTCCCGGCGTCCTTGCAAACAGTGCGGTGACAAACAACACGCCCGAGAGCGTTCGTGTGGCAGGCGCTCCCGTTTCGCCGAGGTCCACCGTTCACTCGGCACCCGTGGAAAACCCGGACTACGGCATCGTGACCAGCACCCATGACACGGCCGCTTCCCCTGTCAGCAGCGCGGACCCGGACAGCACTCGCCTGGTCGCGCGTCCCCAGAATCCCGATTACGGTGTAATCGGCATGGTGCCCTCACCCTCCAACCAGCTTGCCGAGGGCACCGATATCCATGTGCGCCTGCTTCAAGCGCTCAGTACCCGTCATACGGAAGCGGGCGAAAACTTTCGAGCGCAGGTTGCAGCGGATGTGTTCAAGGAAGGCCGCGTTGTGATCCCGAGCGGCTCCGAGCTGCGGGGCCGCGTGGTCGGCGTCAAGCAAGGGCACCGCTTGGGTGCGCACGCCACCATCCGCCTGCGACCTGACTCCGTGATCCTGCCCGACGGTACCGCCTACCACCTTTTCGCGCAGGCCGTTTCAAGCTCCGCCCCTGGCACCAGGACGGACCAGGAAGGCGGAATCCAGACGAAAATGCACGTCTATAAGGACCTGGCAGAGTACGGGGCCGGGGCCGGCGGCGGTGCAATCATCGGCGGCGTGTTCGGCGGCCCGGTGGGCGCTGGCGCCGGCGCGATCGTCGGCACGGGCATCGTCACCACCCACCTCCTGCTGCAAAAACCGGCAGAAGCCCACATCGAGCAGGGCTCCGAGGTCGTCTTCAGCCTGACTGAGCCGATGGACCTGCTGCCGACTCGGAATTAAATGGGCTGCGGCCAATGCGGAAAGCGCTTTCAGATGTCAGGCTACTTACGATAGTTTTACGATCGGACTTATTTCCTTAATCGAGCAAGGGTGCCGTCGTGCCAGGTCCGCAGCGCCTCCTTCACACTCCCACTGACAGTAGAGTTTTGGTCGATGGTGATAGACGGCTCTCCTAGATGGACTACGACGACGGCATTCTTTTTGAACCTGATGCAGACGAAGACCCGGGACCTTTCTCCGTGAATTACCTTTGCTCGCAGGTCGGGAGTACGCGTTGCGTAAAACTCGGTTCCCGGCAGTGCTAGACACATCGCTTTCAGTTGATCTACCACGGTGCGAAGATTCTCTGGCACCTTGACTGGTTCCTCTTCATCTTGAACATTTTTTGCATCGATGGCGGGGACAGGCATGCTCTTGGCTGTGAAGAAGTCATGACCGAGTACCTTAAGTATTGTTTCAATCTGAAAAGCAAAGTCCTTCATGTTTTCTGAACTGCGCTGCTTTTCATGCTGTTTCGGCATGGCTTTGTTCATCACATAGTGTCCGGCAGCGGATGCTTTTTCTATCAGTAGCGCTTCCAATTGAGCGATCTGACCACCGTGAAGGTCATCGTCGCCGCGATAAAAAGCAAAAGCCGTTGACCAGAAATCTTTGCTGCATGGTGACTTCTGAGACGTTCATCCAGCGTTTCACTTTTGCCGATGTAAATTTTAGAAACCAACCTTGGCGATTTACTTTCGGTTTCAATCTCGGCCGGTCCGGCAAGGATGTAAACGCCCGCTCGCGCGAGCTCTGCTGACCCCAAGGCAGAGTCAATCTGATTGCGTGAAAGAACAACACACACTCCGGACCAGTTCGTGGTGGTCAAACGGCGTACACCGTCCGGAGAAGCTCCCGCAATTTTGATTGTTATTTCCATATGCTTTAGGGCTACGTCCGTTCAGAGTCTATGTTTTCGAACACGTATCTGGTACCAGCATGGGCAGAAGCTTTTGTACTATGAACGAATACTACAGCAGCGATGCCACAGCCGCAGATAGGTAGCGCAGGGATACGTCAAGCCGCGCGCTGCTCCCTCCCTCACCTGATTACGAAAGCTTTCTCACTTTCCTTTGCGCACGCTTTCCTGCGCAGGAGCCGACTAGCGGCGATCGCATAGCTTTACAAGCTCGGGTGATTCCCCGCATAAGACCTGAGACGAATTCAGTCTCACGTGACTCGCCAACGCAACAACTGTTTACAAAACCTCTTCAGCGCACAGGTACGCGGTCCAGCAGGCGTTTCCAGTTTTTCTGGTTGCGGCGAAAGCTCTTTTTCAAGTCCTCAAGAATCCGCTCAAAATCCGAGTGCCCGCTCAGGCGCTTCCACGCCGGGTTTTGTGCGAACCAGGGTTAATTCTCGTTGCCCAGGTAGATGGAGCGGCGCAGCCAGTGCAGGGCTTCGCTTTCGTCTCCTTCCACCGCGAAATAGGTGGCGAGCCGGTAAGCCATCTCGCTGTCGGCCTCGGCGGCGGAGATGGAGTTTTCCTCGATCAGCTCGGCGGCCCGTTCGCGGTCGCCGGCCTGCACATAGCACATCGCGAGCGTCGGGTAAGCCAGGCGCATGCTGTGGTCGTCCTCGATCACGCGCTCCAGGATGTCGATCGCCGCCGCAATATCGCCTTCGCGCATGCGCTCGTAGGCAAGTGAAGTGCGGAGCAAGGGGTGGCGCGGTTCGAGGGCGAGGCCTTTTTCGAGCTCATCGCTTGCGAGCTCCAACTGGTTTTGGTACTGGTACACGCGCGCGCGGTGGTTGTAAATCACGGGCGCGTTCGACGGGTCAAACTGCAGCGATGCGTTGAACTGCGCCAGCGCGTACTCGTACATACCGTCGAGCCGCATGGTGATGCCGGCGACCATGCGCACCTGCGCGTCGTTCGCGGCTGTGTGCAGCAGGTGCTCAATGCCGTGACGCGCGCTTTCTTTTTCGCCGCGGCCCAGCAGCATGTACACGCGGTAAAGATTGGCCTCGACCGAGCCGGGATCGATCTGCAATGCGCGATCAAAAGCCTTGCGCGCCGCGATCACATGCATGTGCCCGCCGAAGCCGTGACGCACATATTGCAGGTGCGTGATACCCAGGCCGCTCCAGGCCGCCGCAAACGGCGCATCCTGCCCGGTGGCCTGCCCGGTCACACGTTCAAAGCGCTCCAGCGCGCGATCCAGATCGACGCGGCTCCCGGTTCGCTGCATAAAAGACGAGAGCATCGCCCGGGCCTGCAGGTACTCCTCCGACAGTTGCCCGGTGAGCACGCTGGCGCGAGCGCCGGTTCGATCAGCAATTTTGAGCGAACCGATCCCTTGCAACGATGCGAACACGTCGTTGCAGATCTCTGTTTGGACCGCGATCAGGTCGAACGATGCGACGCTGATGGCACCACCGCCGCCCACACTTTGCCCCACCACGTCGAGCAATTGCCAGTTCAAGTCGAAGCCCTCGGTGCCACGAAGAAAGCTGCCGGTCAGCACCCAGCGCACGAGTAGTTTCTGACCGACCTCGAGCGGGTCCATTTGCGCCACGTTGAGCTGTTGTAGGGAGCTCGAAGGCCGCACCACGAGCGACGGCATGCGCGCCAAGCGGGCGGCAATCGCGTCGGCCAGCGCCGACCCGTACAGGGGTGCCACCGGGTCAGGCCCGATGTTTTTGAACGGCAGCACCAGGATGCTGTTCTGCTTGGCCGCGGATTCGGGCGAGTCGCGAAAGCGTTCGGCCAACATGGAAAGCAGGCCGGTCGCGCGCTTTTCGCGTTCCGCGTTCGAAACCGGCAGCGTCGCCGCTGCATCGCCGGGCAGGATGCCCGATTCGATTTGCAGCGTTTTCATGATCGTTTTGAGCGCTTCCCGCGCGTCGGCAGCGCTGGCATAACGGTCGGCCGGGGTCTTCGCCAGCAGCGAGTAGATGACGCTGGCCAACTCGGGCGGCGTTTGCGGGCAGCACAGCTGGAGCGAAGGGGTGTCGGAAAACTGGATGGCCCGGATAGTGTGGAACTCGTCGCCATCGGAGCGCGAAAACGGATGGTGCCCGCTCACCAGCTCAAAAAGAATGACACCGAGCGCCCACAGATCGCTGCGCACACTCGATTGCCCGGTGACGAACTGCTCCGGGGCCATGTAGGCGATGGTGCCGCCGCGCGCGGTGTAGGCTGCTTCCGCCGTGCCGCCTTTGCGGGTACTGGTAATCGAGGGGTCAAACTCTGCATCCTCCACGCTGAGCCGGCGCGCCAGTCCGAAGTCAAGAATTTTGATCAAACCGCCATCCGTCAGGATCACGTTGGCAGGCTTAAGATCGCGATGAAAGATGCCGAGCGAGTGCGCGGCCCCGAGCCCGTCGGCGATCTGGATGCCGACCGAAAGCACTAGCTGCATGCTCGCCGGCCCATTCGCAATGAGCTTGTCAAGCGGCTGCCCCGGCACATACTGCATCACGATGTACGCTTCGTCACCTTCTTCCCCAACTTCGTAGATGGCGCAAACGTTGGGGTGTTCGATGGCGGAAGCAAGGCGGGCTTCGCGCAGAACGGTGGTGCGCATCTGCACGGAGGTGAGCGAGCCGCGCTTGAGAATCTTCAACACGACGGGCCGCATCAGCTCGGTATCATTGGCCAGGTACACAACGCCGGAGCCGCCCGCGCCGAGGCGCCGCTGCAACTCGTAATGCTCAATGGTGCGGTGCTTCATTGCTTTCCAGTGTAGCCGGACGGGTCGCCGCTCGTTCGCTGGTCGACAAAGTTCGACCGCCCGGTCTCGATGCAAGCGTCGGATTGGCTGCCATGTACATGGACCGGCTCGTCGCGTCACGGCCACGCTACTCAAAGGTAACTGAAAGCAAGCGCATTGGTGACATACCCGCGCCAAAAGCAGTTTCAGCATTTATCGTGGAAGACATACACTCCAAGATTGGAGAGCGCGGCTATTACGAGTGGCGCTCAACAACCAACGCAGCAACTTTCATTCATATTGCAAGGAACGGCTCGATTGCCCAAGTTCATCTCAGCGTCCTCGCAGGCGATTTATCCCACAAGCCTGTACGCACCTCCCGGCTACCCAGACCTGGCCGACGCCGAGGAGCAACGGCGATTTACCCCAACTGCTCTTCGCGCTTTCTTCAAGATCATGGAGCACTGGGGGATTCGTGACGAAGACGCCCGCAGGCTTCTGGGTGGCTTATCCAATGGTACCTTCTACGCCTGGAAGGGTGGGGCAGCCAGCCGCGTGCTGGAGCAGGATCGACTGCTCCGCATCTCTTACCTGATCGGAATCTTCAAAAGCCTCAACATTCTCTTCAGCACGGAACTGGCGGATCGCTGGGTGTCGCTCCCAAATTCCAATGACATCTTTGGCGGCCGCACCCCACTTGATTACATGCTGCGGGGCGGGGCGCCGGCGATGGAAACCGTCCGGCGTCTTTTGGATGCGCGGCGCGGCGGCTAACGTTCCGGCTGAGCTACCACGACTCCAGCTTTGGAGTCCTGCCGACGATGACCGGCTATCGATTGCCCTATACTGGCTCACGGGTTGACGAGCGGGGAAAGTGGGAAAAGCCAGCTATGGCGCTTTACAAGCGAATGGCCCGCAACCGGGGACGGGTCGAAGGGCGGATCCCGAGCCTGCAGGCGACCGCCGAGCTGCTGCGCCGGGAGCGTGTTTCCGTTGCGCTGCAAGCCCCTACTCGATACACGCCGCCCGTGACGGAGTTGCGAAAGCTGAATACTTCGCGGCTGCTCCCGGCTCGCTACAGCGACTCCGTGCTGACCCGCCTGGCAGACTCGCCCGATGAGCTGCAACTGGTCTACGCCCTGGACCATGCCACCAATGAGCGCCTGCTGGCCGAAGGCAACCATGTGCCCGGGATCCTGGCGCGCGAGCTCGCTTCGAACGTGGCCTGTGCGCGCATCATCAATGCTGCCTTTGCGCATCCTCACCCGCAGGGCGCCCGATTTTCAACCCCATATCGCGGTGCCTGGTACGCGGCTTTTGAACTTGCGACCGCCAAGGCCGAGATTCTTTTCCATCGCTCCGTGCACTTCAACGAGATCGCCTGGACAAAGCCGGAACAGCTGGACTACGACCACTACCATGCGGACTTCGCAGGTCCCTTCCACGACCTGCGTTCGCCGGCCGGGGCCCGAGGCTTTCAGACGGCGAGCGATGAAGCCGCTGACAAGCAGGACGAGCCCGACCCGCGTGCGCCTTTTCTCGACCCGGGCTCCTACGTCGCCTCACAAGGGCTGGCCGAACGGCTGCTTCGTGGCGGATCGCTCGGCGTAGTATTCCCAAGCGCCCGCAAGCCGGGCGGCACTTGCCTGGCCTGCTTTCAACCACACGCGGTGGTCAATGTCCGTAAGCGCGATCTCCATCGCCTGGTCTGGTACCCCGACGCCGCGCCGACCTTTTCCCGCGTCGTGCGCGAAGCCTTTCCGGCCAAGGTCATCACCCAGCCCACAAACCTGCTTGCTCTCCCTCCGCAGTGAAGGGCTCGTTGGTACCAATAGACGCCAACGGCGTACGGGTGCTGCGAACGGTATGCAGGGTGCATAGCAGGTTTGGATGGACCCATTTTGTTCGCGCTGGATTGAGTCAAGAGCCCCGGACGATTGTGCACAGCAATGACTCGCAGGCTGTGCACGACCGCGCTGGTAGCGAAGCGGACGCTCTGCTACAGCGCTGTTCGACCGGCTCGGCTTGCTCCGCTGCAGCAAGACGCGCAGAAAAGCTCGCGCACCACCTGCCAAGAGGCTATCGCGGTCTGCGAGCCTTTCCACTAGCGACGCCGTGGATGCGCGACCGGCCTTGCCAGGCCTTGGGTTCAGGTGATGGTCAAAGCGTACTGCCAGCCGTCATGGCGACCGGGTGGCGACCCGGTCGCGACCCGGTCAGGCGCCATGAAAAGCCTCGCGGCTTCCGCATTGCCTGGTTGCGCCTCCTGCCATTCCGCGTGAGTCGCAGCCTGGGGAGCCGCTGCGAGGCAGGCCATGCTGCCCGCAACAGCGCACCCTCCAAATCTTCGGCTCCCGAAGCCTTGCAGCCCTCAGTGTCCGCACTGGTTTGGCATAGCAGCTTCGATTCGGGACCGGTCTGGTCTGGCCTGAGAACGCGTTTTCTCCACGTGTTCCATGCATGGGACTGCATTGATGGAGAATGGAAACCGTTTCCGCCCTCGCCCGTGATCTCATCATGACCGGCTTCTGTTCTTCGCTCTGTTGTGACCGCAACATTGCTGCATCCAATCCGCTTCCTTCCCCCCGCGGCAGGAGTTCACGACACCCTATGCGGTCGCTTCGGCATCATCTTTTAGCTGGCCCGGCGCACCCGTGCCCCTGCCTCTTTGACGGCCTGGCCGCGCAGATCGGCCAGCCGGCCACGCAGGCGCCCAAGGGCGAGATGGTGAATCTGCGACACACGGGACTCCACCACGCCAAGGATGGTCCCGATCTCCCGCATCGTCATCTCCTCGTAGTAGTACAGGCTCATCACCGTGCGCTCCCGTTCCGGGAGGGCCTTGATCGCCTCGATCAGTCGCTCGCGGGCTTCGGCTTCCAGGCATTGCAGCAGCGGGTTTTCGCGTTCATCAGCTGGCACAAACGCCAGCTCATCTTCACCGCCGTCTTCCCCACGCTCGACGTTCAGGGCAGATACCTCCAGGCCCTTGATCTGCGCCTGCATCTGCTGCAGTTCAAGCAGCGACAGATCCATGGCGGCAGCTATCTCCGCGTCCTGGGGCGCGCGGCCCAGTCGTAATTGGAGATTACGAGCGGCTTCTTCCATGCTTCTCGCTTTGCGACGCAATTCACGCGGGCTCCAGTCCAGCGCCCGCAGGGAGTCCAGGATCGCGCCGCGGATGCGAAACTGTGCGTAGGAACGGAACTGCACATTCTTGCCGGCGTTGTACTTGCGTGCCGCGTCGACCAAACCCAGGGTGCCGGCGGAGACCAGTTCTTCAAGCTCCACATGCTGCGGCAGCCGTTCGGCAATCTGGCGTGCAACATAGCGCACCGTGGATAGATGATCGACCACCATCTGCGCTTGGGCTTCGCTGAGACTGCTGCCCGGCACGGACTTGGCCGCCTTGTTGGCGCTCCGCAGTACCGGCAGTGCCGGAGATGGCAGCGTTGGGCGAATCAACGTCGCCGCACCGGCAACGCCTGTAAATACCGCTTCTGCTCCCCGGTTTGCCGAGTCTTGCCTAGTGTTGCCTGTTCCCCGCGCTATCGATGTCAGCATGCCTTGTGTCCCCGTATCCTGATTTCCTGGTTTCTAGGAGCAACCGGTGAACCACCGCATTGCCCTACGACCGGACACAAGTGCACGGGTATGACCGCGTTTTCAGCCACTTTCTGAAGCTTTCTTCATAAAGATTTCTTTCAGAAAGCTGAAAGTAGAAAGGGGGCTCGCCTCGCTGGAACAAACGCGCGGGTGCTCCGGCGTCATAGAAGAGGGGCCTTCCACAGCCGCAAAACGCGGCTCGCACTCACACCTCACGGCGCGCGGAAGCTGGCCTGGTCCTGGCAACGACAGGAACGACAGGAACGACAGGAACGACTGAAAGGATAGGAATGACAGGTGGGCAGGACCTTTTCGCGAATGACGCGCGAATTACGCGCGAGTCACGTGCGAGTTACGTGCGAGTCACGCGCGTCCTCGGGAGCACACACACAGGAAGCGCGCGCGTCGACCGGCATAAGCTCATCAAGCATGCAATCTTGCAAGCTCGCCACCGCGAGACCGCGGCGCTCGCTGCAATCACCCGCTACAGCCGGGGACCCGAAAAATAGGCCACAGTCCGGTGAGTCGAAGCGAGCCACGGCAGACTGCCGCTAGGAAAGCGCTTCACCGAAATCGACGCATTCCTCATCGACGACAGCGCTATCTCCGGACAGGATCCAGGCGCGCTCGACGGTATGCTGCAGCTCGCGCACGTTGCCGGGCCACGGGTAAGCATGCAGCTTTTCGCGAGCCGCATCGCTGAGGCACTTGGGCGATTCTTCGGCACCGAGCCTGGCGAGTTCCGCATCGACCAGCGTGTCGATGTCTTCATCACGGCCTGCCAGGGCGGGCGTTTGAATCAAAAAAACTGAAAGCCGATGCAGGAGGTCCAGGCGAAACGTTCCTTCGGCCGCCATGGCCCCCAGCTTGCGATGAGTGGCCGCGACCAGGCGGGTATCCACGCGAACCGTCTCGTTTTCACCCACCCGCTGCAGTTCGCCGCTTTCAAGGAAGCGCAGCAGCTTACCCTGTACAGCCAGCGGCAGCTCGCCGATCTCGTCCAAAAACAAGGTGCCCCCGGCGGCGGCTTCGATCCGCCCGACGCGGCTGTGCGTAGCCCCCGTAAACGCACCGCGCGCATGCCCAAACAGTTCGGCTTCCATCAGTGCTTCCGGAATGGCCGCGCAATTAATAGCGACCCAGGGCCCGGCCGCGCGGCCGCTTAGCCGATGCAGGGCTCGCGCCACCAGTTCCTTGCCCGTACCGGAGGGGCCATGGACCAGGACCGCTGTTTTTCTGTGCGCCACCAGTCGGATGCGCCGGCTCACCTCAAGCATGCGGCCATCGTTGCCCAGGAACTCGGGAAGAGCGGTCTCCTGGCCCGCTGCCCACCGCTGCCGAGAAAATGGAGCGGTCTCCGGTACCGGACCCATCTTCGTCATTTGAGAAAGGCCATTTGTTTGTTCCTGAGTTCGCGCCAGTTCAGCGGCGACGGAGGCCGAAGCCGACGATGTGGCCCGTTGAAGGAATCCCGTGCTCGCGGCACGCTCGCTTGCAGTCCGGTCCCCTTCACGAGGCTGGGCTGGCTCTTCGTATCGCCGCAGGATCTCCCCCGCCGTCAGACTCCGCTTCCATGCGGGCGCATCCAGCCTTGCCTGCGCCTCCCTCAAAGCATGGAGGGCTTCGGCACGGAAAGGGCCCGATGCAGCAGTTGCTCCCAGGTCCGAGCCGTCCAGCGCGAAGACGTCCACCTCCGGATGCTCTTTCCCGAGTTCCCGCACGCAATCGCGCACCTGGAGGTCGGGCAGCCAGGAGTCCAGAAAGCAGACCGCTGGAACCCTGGCATCGATACGGCAGAACATTTCAGCAGCCGTGGCAGCTGTTTGGATCTTCCAACGCAGGCCGCCCAGGGTTTCAGCCAAGGATGAGCACAACGGCCCATCACCCGTGACGATCATCGCCGTGCGAGGCGGCCCGGCGGAAACGGCCTGGCGCCCGGAAGCGCGGTCGAACTTTGAACCGGCGGTGGACGCAAAAGCACGACCGCTTTCAGCATGCGAGGAGGGAAAGGATGGCGGAAAAGGCGACATGGATGGGTTTCTCGTCGGAAGGAAAGATGGGGTTGGACGTGAAGGGGAAAAGTTCACTCGGGCAACTGTCATGGGTGAACCGTCCCCGGTACGGGAACGCCTGGGTGGTGCAGGTTTGGGGCAGGACAGAATACATGCGACGGCGCCCGGAGGCAAAAGCCCGCGCCGCGCACGGTATCGATCCGCGGCGACTCCGGGCAGGCGGCCAGCTTTCGACGCAGGGCACCCAGGTGAACGTCGACAACCGAAGTCTCAACGGCTGCCTCGCTGCCCCACAGATGCTCGCGCAGTGCTGTGCGTGAAACTGGCCGTTCGCCGGCCTGCATCAGGTGTTCCAGCAGCGCGAATTCACGATTTGTGAGGTGCAAGGGTTTGCCCGCCACCCGAACAGCGCGGCCGAATCGCTCGACCTCGAGTTGCCCGTGCCGCAGCACCGGCTCCTCAACGGCCGCTGCCCTTTTGCTTTCGGCGGCGATCTGGCGGTCCAGGATGTGGCGACGACGAAGAAGCGCCGTGCACCGGGCCCGAAGCTCGCCCAGGGAAAAGGGTTTCTGGAGGCAATCGTCCGCACCGTCGTTCAAGCACGCGATCCGGGTTTCATCATCTGCCTGCCCGCTCACCACCAGCACCGGGCACATCGGTGAAAGCGCCCGCACGGTACGAAGCACCTCCCCGCCCGGAACAAGCGGCAGATCGAGGTCCAGGATCAGGAGATCAGGCTCCTGGCTTGTAAACGATGCCAGCGCTTCCGCGCCATCGCCGGCGACCTCGACGCTGTCGCCTGCTGCCGGAAGGGCACGTGAGAGAAATCGGGCGAGTGCCTTGTCGTCTTCGGCGATCAACCAGCGCATCGTGCGGCCTCCACTGGCCTCAACTTACGCCTTCCCCACGCTCCCACACCTTCTTTCTGCGCCCGCTTGCGAGCTCATGCGCCATTCTGAACCGCCTTTGTTTTGGCCTTCCCGCAATGGAACTCCCCCGGGTGTCAGCTGCCGATTTCCCTTGACAGTCACCCGTCCGAGACACACTGTCCGAAAACAGAGCGGCATCTTGCGATTCGCTTTTTATTCGCTATAATGCCCATGTATGGCAGTCACTCGAAGGCAAAAAGAAGTTTTGGATTTCATCGGCGGCTTTGTTGCCCAGCATGGTTATTCCCCCTCGTTTGAAGAGATCGCGAGAGGGTTGAACCTGAAGTCGCTGGCGACGGTGCACAAGCACGTCACAAACCTGCAGACCAAGGGGGCCTTGCAGCGCGGGCATAACCGGAGCCGGTCTATCGATGTGCTGCCCGCGTTTGAGCCTCAGCGGACACACGGGGGCCGGGAGCAGCTGCCCCTGCTGGGCCGCATCGTCGCGGGGCTGCCGGTTGAAGCCCTGCAGACCAGCGAATCCATCTCGCTGGCCGATATTGTCGGCAACAAGGAGGTCTTTGCTCTTGAGGTGCGGGGGGATTCTATGCGCGACGAGCACATTGTCGACGGGGATTACGTGCTGGTGGAGCGCACGCGCGCGGCCCGGGACGGCGAGATCGTTGTGGCGCTTGTGCGGGGATCGGAAACAACCCTGAAACGCTTCTACGTGGAAGGCGAAATTGTGCGTTTGCAGCCCGCCAACACAGAGATGGAGCCTATCCTGCTGCCTGCGGGACAGGTCGAGGTCCAGGGACGGGTGCTTGGCGTTCTTCGCCGCTACTGACCTGGCGCGCCGTGGCAAAGCATCAAAGTCCGAGCGCCAAGACGTTCTCCAAATAAAAAAGCCCGGCTTTCGCCGGGCTTTTCTATTTGTCGACCCAAACTTCCGTTTCAGGCATTTTGCCGGTCGCCGACCAGCTTCCCGATGGATTTTGTGATCGTTTCCTTGGGAACATAGCCAACGATCTGGTCGGCCAGCTTGCCGTCCTTGAACAACAACAGCGCTGGAATGCCCCGGATGCCGTAGCGCACCGGGGTGGCCGAGTTCCGGTCTACATCCATCTTCATCACCTTGAGCTGGCCACTGAAGTCGAGTGCGACTTCAGCCACAATGGGGGCCAGTGCTTTGCAAGGGCCGCACCAGGCCGCCCAAAAATCAACAAGCACCGGCTGTTTGGACTGCAACACCTCCTGTTCAAAGGAGCTGTCATTTACCTCTATTACACCTGCACCTGCCATGCCGCTCTCCTTTTCAGGCCGGGACCCTGCAACATCCCGGGTCCGTGCTTCTCGAAACGCCCAATCCTGCGGATCGTGGTTTTGCTAAAGGTAGATGCAGACGGCCCGCGGTTGGTCGCAAGCCCACGAGACGGGCGGGGGCGAATGAGGAACGCCCGTGCTGCGGAAGCCACGGGCGCGGGAGCAGCCCTCCCCCAGAGCTGCCCACATGCGTCAACATAGGTAAAGTCTCGATTGATGTAAAGCAAACTTCGGTAATAAAACTACTGTCTGAGTAGAGAAGTTACGCGGGCCGGGTTACCGCGCTTTGCTCAGGAAGACAGCGTTTTCATCAAAATGCTCTGGAAAATGGCGCGCTCAAAACAGCGCCCTCGTGCGCAAGCGGACAGGGGAGGATTTCCGCTATGGGGATGGTGCCCTGAATTAGGTCACCAGCCGCAGCGTGGACCCGCGTCGTGGCATCCGGAATTGCTGCTTCGTCCTTGAGCAGCAGAAGCACTCCGGAACCGGCACCGCTCAACGTGACGCTCATGATGCCGTTCTGGCCGGCCAGGGGCAGCAGGCGTGGCAGCAGAGGGCAGGCTTCGCCCCGGTACGGCTGGTGCAGGCGATCCACCGTCGCGGCCTGCAAAAGGCTGGAATCACCGGTAGCAAAGGCGGCCACTAGCAGGGAAAGGCTTTGGAGATTGCCCACCACCTCAGCACGGGCGTAGCTTTGGGGCAGAACAGCCCGGGAAGCCGCAGTTGCGAGGGACCGTCCGGGCAGGACCAGCAGGGCGTGCCAGCCATGCGGCGGGACAAGGGAAAGGGCCTGCACCCCGGGCGACACCGCTTCCCTGCCAGCTGGGTGCGGCGCGGCGGCCTGTTCGGCGAAACGGGACGACAGCGTCGCCGCCACGGCGAAGCCGCCCAGGCAGCAGGCAGCCACGTTATCCGGGTGTTGTTCAAGCGCGGCGGCTTCGTTGAGCATGCGGGCGCGGTCCCAACCGAGCCCGGCAAAGTGGTTGGCGAGCGCGATGCCAGCCAGGCGTGAAGCGGCGGACGAACCGCATCCCATGCCAAGCGGAATGCCGTTACGCACTGTCAGATGGAGCGGCCGCGGCGTCCCGGTACCATGGCGTTTCCATACATCGGCATAGGTATCAAGCAGGAGATTGCCGGTCAGCGCCGAGCAAATTCCGGCGTCGCGACCGCTGGCATCGATTTCAAACGCAAGCGCCGGGCGCGCTTCGACTTCAACATACAGCGCAAGCGCCAGGGCGACCGCGTCGAACCCTGGACCTAGGTTGGCCGAGGTCGCGGGCAGACGCAGGAACAGAAAGCTTTCCGTTTTTTCGCGCGGCCTGGCGCCTGCTCCCCAATCGGCTTTGGACTCCGCCTCAGGATTCTCTTCCGAGCCCGGCAAGACCCTACCGCTCACGCTCCCGGCTCCGCCCTTTGCTCCCCGGCGGCCGCAATGGCCTGGAGGATCGCATCGGGTTCTGCTTCCAGTGGAATCGCGTTTCGCTGTGTTTTGGCGATTGCCTCGCGGTGCGAACCAACCTCCCCTGGCTCCAGCAGTTCGCCGCGGTGATAGCCGATGGTGTAGTCCGAGTCCTTGAGAGTGTGGCCGGTCAAAAACAAAACAACCGTTTCCTTTGGGGCGATTCTGCCCGCGGCCTGCATTTTCTTGAAGCCGGCAAGCGTGACCGCCGATGCCGGTTCGCAACCGATGCCTTCCAGTCCAAGTTCGGCCTTGGCAAGTGCGATCTCCGCTTCCGATACCTGCTCGCAAAAGCCGCCGGTCAGCCGGAGAATTCGCAGGGCCTTGCGCCAGGAAGCCGGGTTTCCGATCTGGATGGCACTGGCGCGGGTTTTTGCCGTCACAGGGCGGAGAAGGTCCTGGGCGCTCCGGTCCTGGGCGCTCCGGTCCTGCAGGAGCCGGTACAAGGGGTTGGCTCCCTCGGCCTGGATCACCGACAGGCGAGGCAACCGGGTGGTCAGCCCCAATTGCAGCATTTCTTCAAAGCCCTTGCCGAGCGCCGAAATATTCGCCAGGTTGCCGCCCGGCACGATCACATGGTCCGGGACCTCCCAGTTCATGGTTTCCGCAATCTCGAAAGCAGGTGTTTTCTGCCCTTCCAACCGGTAGGGATTGACGGAGTTGAGCAAAAACACCGGCGCGCGCCGGACCACCTCAGCCAGCACCCGGACGCAACCGTCAAAATCGGTGCGCAGCTGAAGGGTGGTCGCGCCGTAATCCATGGCCTGCGACAGCTTGCCCCAGGCGATCTTGCCTTCGGGGATCAGCACCAGCGAGCGCATGCCGGCGCGGGCCGCATAGGCCGCCATGGCGGCGGAGGTGTTACCAGTGGAAGCGCAGGCCACCCACTCATAGCCCTGCTCGTGCGCGACGGAAAGAGCCGCGGTCATGCCGGTGTCCTTGAAGGATCCGGTTGGGTTCATCCCCTGGTGCTTGGCAAAAAGCCGTTCGTGTCCGAGCGCGCGTGCGTTGTGCCGCAGGTGGTACAGAGGAGTGTTGCCTTCGCGCAGTGTGACCACGTGGGCCGTGTCGTCGAGGATAGGCAGGAGGTCGCGAAAGCGCCAAACTCCGCTGGCGTCGATCTCCCGCGAGGAGGTCCTTCGCTCCCGCCAAAGATCACGGAGGGACTGGGCAAGAGGGGCAGCGCTGCCGGTCCAGCCCGGGTAGCGCACGGCGTACAGGTCACCGCAACCCGCGCACCGAAGATCGCCCGTCAGCGAACGGTGGCCCGCGAGGTCGCCACAACCTGTGCAATGAAGTTCATGCGGCGTCGCGGCGATCGTGTCCGAAGGGAGGGGGACAACAGCGGCCATGGATTGCATACGGCCAAGGTTAGCATCGCCGGAGGGCTGAAAAGCCAAGGATTTCGACATCTTCCATGACGAAGGTTTGGGGATTCGAGCCCCGGTCTCCGTCGCCCTGTGTACCAGGGGGCGCCGGAGTCACCGGCGGGAAGGCGGGAGGGGGGCGTATCGCAGCCTGACCCGATGCATTGCGGGCCCTTTCCCCTTTCCCGGAACCGCCGGCCTAGCGGACCAGAAAGGGCCTGGGCGGATGGGGTTGTACAAGCCGGGTGGTCCCGGAAACGGCTGCCTGGATGGGTGCCGGTGCGGATTGCGACGGCACTTTTGCCGGCCGTCCCTGCCCCCGGCGGAAGCGCTGCATTCCGGGCACGTCCTGCCTGGTCTCCGGCCGCCTGCGAAGGCCGTGGGCCGACCGTAGCTCGCGTGGTTCAAAGCGCAGGATCGAAGCAGCCGCATTTGCAGAACTGCCGGATCGGTCCAGCGCGCGGGCTTCACTCAAAAGCACAAGCGCCGTGCCGCTGCGCCCGGCGAGCTCGCGCATTGCAACGAGCAGGCATGGAGCCATCTCCCGCAGCACAGCCGGCGGCACACCGCCGAGATGCAGCACCACGACCGCCCAGCGGCGCTGGGACAGGAGTTGCACGGTGGCTTGAACCGCGGCCATGCACCGACGACGGGGGTCACCGCGGGGGAATCGCTGCCCGCCTTCAAAGCCGCGTGCGGCCAGACTGCAAGGCAGCAAAGCTTTCTCCGAGGAAGCCGCCCGCGCGCTCAACGCATAGGCGGCGTACAACCCCGTGCCATGCCAAAACCAACCAGGGGGCGCCCTCCGGGAGGGGCAGGGGAAGCCTACACGGGCCTCGACCCATGCACAGCCGAGCCCGTCCTCGGCCGCAGCCAGCAGCAGCGCCAGGGCGGCATCGGCCTTGCGGCTCCCCGGCGGCCCGATCCACTGCGATACGGTCCCA
>CAXTYP010000016.1:0-1199 GCA_964248435.1 uncultured Acidobacteriaceae bacterium
GAGCTTGTTTTTCGAGTTCGAAGGAATCGACCAGACACAAGCTGCTGTTCGCATCCTCGCTCTAAGACCAGTACGCGCCGTGCTGCTCAACGGCCAAGCCGTCGATCCCAGGCAGTATCAAGTGAGCGGTCGCACTTTGCTGCTGCACCTCGGGAACAGGGCTGCCGCGCAATCAGTCAAGATCCTGTTCGTGGACCAGCAATAGCATCCGCGTCTGGCTGATGCTGTCACTAGCGAGGCGCACTCGCAGCCGCCACCACTTGCAGCGCCTTACTGTGGCTCAACCAGCGTGATGTGCCGCCCGGCCGCCCGTTCTTCCGTCATCAGGATCGATTGACCGCCATCAGCGACGGCCAAACCCGCATAGCGGGGGGGCATTGCCCCAAGGGTAGCGAAGATCTGCCCTGACTGGAGGCTTCCATCTGGAGCAATCGTAGCCACCCGGATCAACGGCTGTTTTCCTGCCAGGTCCAGGTAGTAAATACGATTCCCTGCAAGCTGCCAGTACCCCCAGTAGCCTGCGGCCGGTTGCGGGAGCACCCTTCTTTCCTCGCCGCCACTGGTGGGCATGCGCCAAAGCCCGGCTTCTCCGCCGCGCGTGTAATACAGCCAACGCCCGTCGCTTGATTCCTGCGGCTCCATGCCGTCGCCACTCGATACGGATTGCGGCTCTCCACCGGTTGCCGCCACCTTCCAAAGCTGCCAGCTGCCACCGCGATTGGAGCGGTAGTAGAGGAACCCGTCGTCCTGTGACCAGCGTGGCACGATGTCGTTGGCATTCCCAAAGGTCAGTTGTACGGCGGTGCCGCCCGAGGCCGGCACCGCAAAGATATGAGAGTGGCCGCCGAGGCGAGAATCAAAGGCGATCCGGTCCCCATGGCGCGACCAGGCGGGGCTGCCCGTGATGGGGCCGCCGGCAAAGGTCAATTGCCGCAATGTTCCCGTGTTCACAGGGGCTACCCAGATCTCCTGTGAGCCCGAGCGCAGGGACTGGAAACTTAGCGAGCGGCCATCCGGCGAAAGCGAGGGAGCCGAGTCCTGCTGGGTTGAGGTGAGCAGCGGCTCCGATGCCTTGCTTTGGCCGCCTTTGCGGATACGCACGATGCTCCAGATGGCCGAACCCTCGGTATACGCCAGCTGGCCCGGCTTGGGTCCGGCTGAGGGTTCAAATGCATCCTCAGTTCCGAACGGCAGCCGCT
>CAXTYP010000016.1:1299-17051 GCA_964248435.1 uncultured Acidobacteriaceae bacterium
TCCGGCCATCAGGAGACCACGCCAGGGCTCCCTGGTCCCAGTGGGTCGGCTCCTGCGGAACATAAACCCGTCGCGCCGGTTCAGTCGATCCGGGCCGTGCAACATCAAGGCTCAGTCCGGAGTTTCCGCGTGAAAGGTAAGCAATTGTTTCTCCGTCCGGCGACCAGGCCGGGCTGAACTGTTCCTCCGGAACCCCAGGTGTGAGTTCCCGGGCGGCCTCTTCTCCAATCCGCTTGGTGTAAATATGACGGGATCTCCCATCCTCTGACACGGCTGCATAGGCGATGCGGCTGCCGTCTCTGGAGAATGCGGGCTGGGTCTGCTCGCCCGCATAGGCGGTGAATTGCACCGTGCGAAAGGCCGCAGGCCAGGCGGCGGTGTCCTGCGACGATTGATGCAAAGCCGCCCATAGGCCCAGTCCGCCCAGGATTGCGCCAAGGAGCAGAACGACTAGAAGTGGGACGGTATTTAGCCGATATGCACGCCTCTGTTGCAGCGGCATTGCACGTGGGAGGGGTTCAGCCAGGGATTCGGCTGGATCTCGCCCGTCGTTTACCCCCTGTTCGGGCATGATCCGGGCCGGCCAACTCGCATCCGGCTTGACCGGTGGCAATGCCGTTTGAGCGTCCAGCGAGGCCCATGGTGCTGCAGGTTCCAACGGCGGGCTTTCATGGCTTGAAAGCGGCAGCTCTTGAATGGGAGCGAGCAGGCGGTAACCGGTTCGTGGTACCGTCTGGATGAGCCGCGGTGCATGCGGGTCGTCCTCCAGGATGCGTCGAAGGATGGAAATACACCGTGTGAGGACGTCGTCACTCACAAAGGTGTGAGGCCAAACCTCCGCAAGCAGACGCTCCTTGGAGACAACATGGGTGCCATTGGCCACCAGGGCCAATAGCACTTTCATCACTTTAGGCTCTACCCGCTGCTCTTTATTCCTGCTCCTGAGCGAATTCAGCTCGGGTTCAACTGTCCATTCTCCGAGCAAAAAAGCATGCTGTTTTTGCTCGCTCGGTACTAAAGTTTTGCTCGCCACACCAGCATCCTGTTAAGAATCAATTAGTTAGAATTTCTTCGGAAATGCCTCAGAAAAACCTCACCACTCCATCGGGATTATCCTACACTCACGCAAGTAGGTTCTGGCAGGATTCAGTCCCACCTTTTCGTACCGGCACCAAGAAAACGAGGCCCTGATTTTGAAACAAAACACTCACGACACCATGGATAGCAAACCAGTGAACACCGAATCTCCCGTTCTTGCAGGCCAGTCTCCGCGCGTGACCAGCCTTCGCCAAATCTCCAACTTCAAGTCGGGCTCCAAGCGGACCAGTTCTTCACGCCTTGGCTCCCGCACCAGCTTCGCCGCCATCGCGGCGCTGCTTGCCTCGACCGTGCCCATGGTGGCCCAGCAAACTTCCGGCTCCATCTTCGGCACAGTGCAGGACGCGACTGGCGCGATCATACCGAACGCCATTGTGGTTGCGACCGCGCCCTTGATCGGCGCTACCCGCACTGTCAAATCGAGCGGCAACGGTACCTTCACCATCCCGAACCTGCCGGGCGGTACCTACAACATCAAGATCACAGCGACCGGATTTCAGACCAGTGAAAAAGATGGTGTGATCCTCGCTGCGCCACAGAGCCTCAACGCTGGCAATTTTTCTCTCGAAGTAGGCTCTGAGGCGCAGACGATCACGGTTGCTGCGGACTCTGCCACGCTCCAACTGCAAACTGATTCCGGCGAGCGCTCTGACCTGGTCACCAACAAGCAGCTGAATGACCTTGCGCTGAATGGCCGTAACGTCCTTGACCTTCTGCGCATCGTGCCGGGCGTCGCCGGATCCGGAGCTTTCGCTATCTCACAGACCGGCGGGCTGGATACGTTGTCCATCAACGGTACCCGCACGAACGAGCATGACTTCACGATCGACGGCTCCTCCAACGTTGACTCCGGCAACAATGGCGGCACCCAGGTCACCATCAACCCTGACGCGATTGCCGAGGTTCAGGTTTTGACCTCGAACTTTCAGGCCCAGTTCGGCAAGGCCGGTGGCGGCTCCATTATCGTGACTACTCGCGGCGGCACAAACGACCTGCACGGGAACGTGCACTTCTTCCACCGCAATGAAGGTATGAACGCCAATGATTGGGTGAGTAATCACAATCACACGGCAAAGCAGCTCTTCCGGTACAATACCCCCGGTGCTGAAATTGGCGGTCCGATCAAACGGGACAAGCTCTTCTTCTTCTTCTCGACGGAATGGTTCCGGCAGTTAGTGCCGGGCCCCATTTCGCAGTACGAGACCCCGACCGCGCTTGAGCGTGCTGGAGACTTTTCTCAGACTGTCGACACAAATGGCAAGCCCGTTCAGGTTTACAACCCAGTCACGCACGCCCATATCCCTGGTAACAAGATCAACCCGACAACCCTGACTGCCCAGCAGCAGGCAAATTTTGCTCAAATCGAGAAGGTTTTAAACCTTTATCCATTGCCCAACGTGACTGGGCAGGACTTCAACCGCGAGGATCCACTTTCAAATCAACTTCCGCGAACGGAGTACATTGGACGGCTTGATTATCAAATCTCACCGTCTGAGCGTATCTTCGCCCGCTACACGGGCAATCGTTCCACGCAGACCGCGCCCGTTGGAAACTTTGGTATCGAATGTTACGGCAATCTTGAGGTGCCAGGTGGCTGCGTAGCCACCAGTCCTAGTTTCAACGTCACAGTAGATCTTACGAGCACCTTGAAGTCAAACCTGCTCAACGAACTTACGTTGGCTCCAAGTGCTCAACGTTCCACAGTAGTAGGCGCCAACGGCAATATCACGGTCGGTGCAAACAATATCAATGTCCCGCTGCTCTACCCCGTCACGCCGAGTACCTCCATCCCAGACTTTAACTTCAGCGGAAATGGCAGGAGCTATCCCAGTACCTACTTTGGATCTACGCCATGGTTCCAGGCGAACACTAACATCACGGCTAACGACAATCTGACTTGGATCGTAAAAAGTCACACGATGAAATTTGGCGCCTTCTACGAACGGTCTCGTAAAGACCAAATCTCGTACGGCAATTCAAACGGACAGTTCGGCTTTAATGCATGCTCTACCAGCGCGGAAGGATGTGTCCAAGGCGTAGCTAATTCGTATGATGGTTCGCCCATTGCCAGCGCCCTACTCGGATACTTCACCAGCTTCGGCCAGTCCGACGCTCGACCGACCGGCAAGTTCCGTTACAACCAGGTCGAGTTTTACGCGCAGGACACCTGGCAGATCTCGCAAAGGTTGACGCTTGACTATGGCGTTCGCTTCGTCTACATTCCGCCGCAATACGACACCAACAATCAGGTCGCCCTCTTTGAGCCCGCTGCCTACAACCCCGCCACCGCGGTTCAGGTCACAACCAGCGGCAACGTAGTCCCCAATTCCGGCAATACCTTGGATGGAATGCAGTTCGCTTCCAACGGTACCCTGCCGAAAGGAGGGTGGAACTCGCAGGGCATCATGCCTGAGCCGCGCTTTGGCTTTTCCTGGGACCCATATGGTAACCACAAGGGTGTCATTCGTGGTGGTTTCGGCACTTCACACGATCGCGAACAGGGTAACCTGATCTTCAATACGGTCTTCTCCAATCCCGCTAACGTCCAGACAACGACGATTTCGAACAGCAATCTTATCGATCTTGCTACAGCTACCCCGAATGCTGCCGGCGTACTCACAAATGTTATCGGTGCCGAACGCAGCGGCCAGGTGCCGGTAATCTACAGCTACTCATTAGGAATCCAGCATGAAGTCTTGCCGGGCACTGTACTTGACGTCGCTTACGTGAGCACGTTAGGACGCCACCTGGTCCAGCAGCATGATGCCAATGCATTGCCGTATGGGACGACTTTTCAAAGGGCAGCGCAGGACCCTTCCACCTTCCCTGGCGGCGTCGTTCCGGCGGTTGAACCTAACCTGCCGCCTGAGTACGCGGCTAAAGGGTTGAGCTTCAGCGGGCAGCACGCCTACACCCAGAATTACCTTCTTCCCTTCAAGGGCTACGGGCAGATTCCATTTCTGACCTTTGACGGAACTTCCAACTACAACTCCCTCCAGGTTACGGTACAACGTCGTTATAGTCGCTCGCTGACCCTTGGCGGCACTTATACCTGGTCAAAGGCGATGACGACTTCCAGCAGTGATCAGTTCGGCGTAGACCCGTTCAACCAGAAGCTATACAGTTACGGCCCGGCCACATATGACCGACGTAGCGTCGCGGCGATCAATTACGTGTATTCGTTGCCGAATGTTTCCAAGCGGCTTCCTGCTTCGCACTGGGTAGGTATTCTGACCGACGGCTACCAACTGTCCGGCCTCACTAGCCTTCAAAGTGGTTTTCCTGTCCGTAACGCTGTTTACTTGCCCGCGAACCAGCTGACGGGTGGGTCGCAGTACAGCGAAACTCCTCCGCTTTATGTTGGACTCGACCAGCAAGGGAATCCGCTGTTGCCGACTATCGGTGCACCGACCCAGAGCGCGCCGGGCAGTATTCGTGACGGCAACCTAGTCGCGTGGGATCAGTCCATCTTCAAGAATTTTGAGCTAGGACCTGCAGAGAAGGGCCGTTCTATTCAATTGCGTGGTGAGTTCTTCAACGTCATCAACCATCCCAACTTTTACGGGCACAACTACAACGTCAACTATACGTTGCCTAGTTATAACGCCAACACCGATACCTTTACCCCGCTTTCTGCACAAAAGAGCGGCAACTTTGGCGCACCTACGCAAGCCAACGGTCCGACAGGACCTGGTGGTCCGCGCGTGATCCAACTGGCGGCCAAGGTCTACTTCTGATCGGAAGCCGAAACAAGGCGGTCGGCCCGCAAAGCCGCCCGCTGTTCTTTGATACACGCAACCTCAAGTGCTTTCGATTCGAGTCAAGGCGAGAATGATTGTTTCCGTCACGATAGCGTTCTCGATTAATTATTGGAAGGTTTACAACCGTGAGATCGTCAACCAGGCTGGGGTGCTCAATATCGCATTTACTGGCCGAGGGCGTGAGTTCTCGGGTAGAACTCTTTCCCATGCGGGCAGCAGCAGTCACGTCTTGCACGCGGGCCACGCGCAGCAGTTTTGAATTGCGGCCTTTCTATAGGTCTTACAAGGGCGCAGACCATTCTCTTAACGCTTAAGCTGGTTTCGATCCTGACCAGAAGGACACAATTCATGCACATTCCCCGGCGACTGCGCTGCTTCGCCCTGCTCCTGGCGGGTACGGCATTGGCTCCCGTTTACGCTCAGTCTCCAGTCCAGGACCAGGCAGCAGGGCTTGCGTCCGTCAGCGAATGGCTTACAGCGGCTGATCGCTCAGCCATGCTCGCTCTGCAGCCGGAGCACCCCAGTTTTGCGGCGCGCAAGAATTCAGCGAGCGGAAACGCCGCTCCTCCCATCACCGTCGATCCGTCCAGGCGCTTCCAGCAGATGGACGGCTTTGGCTTTGCGCTGACCGGTGGCAGCGCCCAGCTATTGCATCAGATGTCGCCAGGGAAGCGCCTTGCTTTACTGAAACACCTGTTTGGTTCCGAACCAGGCTCCATTCACGTCTCGTACCTGCGCGTCAGCATCGGGGCTTCCGATATGAATGAGCGCGTGTACACCTATGACGACATGCCTGCCGGCCAGACGGACCCCTCCCTGGCGAAGTTCAGTGTGGATCCCGATCTCGAAGCCGTCGTTCCCACGCTGAAGCTGATCCTGGCTATCAACCCGAACATCTCTATCCTAGCCAGTCCTTGGTCCGCGCCTTCATGGATGAAGAGCAACGATCTGCCCAAGGCCGGCAGCCTTTTGCCGCAGTTTTATCCCGTGTACGCCCAGTACCTGGTTGACTACCTACAGGCCATGGCTACGCGAGGCATTAAGATTCGGGCGCTCACCATGCAGAATGAGCCGTTGAACGCCAACAACACTCCGAGCATGATCATGACGGCCGCCCAACAGGCCACTTTTCTTGCCGATGCGCTCGGCCCCGCGTTGCAGAAGGCTCACCTCCCGACTGAGGTCATCCTTTATGACCACAATCTCGACAGGCCCGATTACCCACTCGATGTCCTTGCAAATACCAAGGCCGCATCGTACGCCGCCGGCTCTGGATTCCACCTTTACGAGGGCTCGGTCGGAGCCATGTCGCAGGTGCATGACGCGCATCCCGAAAAGGCGCTCTTCTTCACCGAGCAGATGGTAACGCAAGAGAACAATGCCGTTCCCCTACGCATTGCGGAGTCTGTCAGCCGTATTATCATTGGCGCGACCCGCAATTGGAGCCAGGTCGTATTGCTCTGGAATCTTGCAGCCGATCCACACGATGGCCCACACACAAGCGATGGCGGCTGCCCTGTTTGCCAGGGCGCGATCACCATCGATGACGACACATGGACGCCGAATCTGGCTTATGACACCATAGCGCAGATCTCAAAGTTTGTTCCGCCTGGCTCCGTGCGCATTGCTTCCAATGGTCCAACAACGGACATCCTGCCCAACGTCGCTTTTTCGACACCGGATCGCCGGACCGTGTTGCTGGTCGCAAACCCCGACAGCATGGAGCAAAGTTTTGATGTGCTGGAGGACGGCAGGTCTTTCCACGCAACACTCCATGCCGGTGATGTGGCAACTTTTGTTTGGCCCTCTTTTTCATCGGCACGCAAGTGAAACAGTACTGATAATGTTCGCGTTCGCCAATATGAAGGCCCAAAACTCTTCAAGCACACCCGTATGCGGTACGGCTCTTCACCCCTGCGTCACCGGGAGAGGAGGACGGAGCACTCTTCTCGCATCAGCTTCCCGCTTTGTGACCCGCACGTTGTTCGACTCGTGGGTAGTGATAAGAAGGGCACCTTCGCCTGAATGACATGTCGAGACCCTGCCAGGCGACGCAGAGGCGGCTGATGTATAGTACCCCCATGCGAAGTCTAGCCCTTGTCGGCGTGGTCATGGGCAGCAAAAGCGATTTGCCTATCATGAAGAACGCATTAGATATGCTAAGTGCGCTCGAAATAGCTTATGAGGCTAACGTGGTCTCTGCACATCGTACGCCTGACAGATTATTTGAGTACGCAGCGAATGCGCAGTCTAAGGGGCTTCAGGTGCTGATTGCGGGTGCAGGCGGTGCTGCTCACTTGCCAGGTATGTTGGCTTCGAAGACCTGTGTGCCGGTTTTAGGAGTGCCGATCCCCATTGCTCCGCTTAATGGGCTGGACTCCCTATTGTCAATCGTCCAGATGCCAAAAGGCGTGCCGGTAGGAACCTTGGCGATTGGCGGCCCGGGAGCAACTAATGCAGCCTTGCTGGCAGCTCAGATCCTTGCGCTGCATGACACGGACCTGAGGCAAAGGCTGATCACCTGGAGACATTCACAAGCAGAGCGAGTCCTTTCTCAAGTTATTACTCTATGAATCCTATCCTGCCGGGAGCTACCATTGGTATTTTTGGTGGTGGACAGCTTGGACGCATGATGGCGGCGGCGGCTCATTCTCTGGGCTACAAGGTATGCATTCTGGATCCTGATCCACAATGTTCTGCCAGGTCCACCGCGGACATATATATTCGCGGTTCATGGGCAGATAGGGCGTCGGCGGCTCATCTCGCGCTTTCCTGCGATGTCGTCACACTGGAAATAGAGCAAATCGCAGGAGAAAGTCTTGATGCTGCGCAGTGCATCACCCCTGTTCGGCCTGGTTCTGCAGTGATGGATATCTTAAGAAATCGTATCGCGCAGAAAACATGGCTGAGGGATCAAGGTTTGCCATTGGGTCCATGGCTGCCCGTTGAGTCAGCCCAGCAGCTTCGACAGGCCGTCACTGCGCTCAAAGCCACGGTTTATTTGAAAAGCGCCGAAGGAGGTTATGACGGCAGAAGCCAAGTCCGCCTGGACAAGCCCACGACCGTTGAACTCGAAGCTGCGTGGCTCACACTCGGGTCCAATCCCTGCGTCGCCGAACAGTCTCTGGATCTTTTGCACGAGATATCTATACTGGTCGCCCGCTCGCCGCAGGGGGAGACGAAAGTGTTTCCTCCAGCGCTCAATCATCACGAAAAGCAGGTTCTGGCTTGGAGTGTTCTGCCGGCTACCATCCATGCTGAGATTGGCAATCGAGCTCAAGATCTTGCTCGGCAAATCGCACAAGCCATTGAGTTGGAGGGATTACTCGCAGTCGAGATGTTTATTACCCGATCCGGCAACCTGTTTGTGAATGAGTTAGCTCCACGACCCCATAACAGCTACCACGCCAGCACGCGTGCGTGCGCGACGAACCAGTTTGAGCAAGCCATCCGGGCTGTATGTGGGTTACCACTTGGCAGTACGCATATCATTAGGCCGGCAGCGATCGCGAATCTACTTGGCGACCTGTGGCTTTATAGGCAGCCTAACTTCGAGGATGCTCTTGCGATCGAGAGTGTCCAGGTTCACCTGTATGGCAAAGGCGAGCCCCGTGCAGGACGCAAGATGGGTCACCTTTCCGCTGTCGGTAGTACCCCCGAGCAAGCCGTAGCGCGTGTACTTGAGGCTCACAGAGCCCTTTCTTCCTGAGCGAGAACCCCGGTGCATGCGGCCTTCCGGATGGGAAGGCCGCCCAAGATGGGCTATCAAATCCATTCGATTACAGGAGCGTCAATCAAATGCGCTGAAGGGTCCGGGCCAGCCGTGTTGATAAGTAAGATCACCCTTCCATGGAGCGACCGTCACCTTCCCCTGCATGTTGACCAGGATATGTAAGGATTCCGCCTTGTCTCCTGCAGCCCGATCCAGGAACCAATCTGCAACATAAGTAAAGGCTTCCGGCCCCATCTGGCCGGAACTACGAGAGTGTAAACCATGATTTTCTCCCTGGTAAGCCACCAATGTTTTGGGGGCTTCGACGGCGTTCAGGTACTTAACAGTCGAGCCAAAGTCGCTGAGTTGATCGTCTTCGCCCGCACACACCAGGTAAGGACAATGAATGCCGGCAATCAGTGCGTCATTATTGATTGTTTTGCAGTAAGCGTCAAACGACTGATCATCATGGATGTTGGTCATGTACATCTGGCGTAGCCGGAAAGTAGGACTTGCCGAATTCATGATCGAAAATCCACCCGGCTCAAAGCAGGTCATCAGGACGCCACAGGCGGCGAAGCGCGGTTCGGAGGCGGCCAGCAGGGATGCCCAGTAGCTGCCGTAGCTGTTGCCCATCACATAGATCTTCTCGGAATCGATTTCCGCGCGTCCTTTGCAGTAGTCGAAGACTGTTGGTGCGAGTTGGGGGAAAGTCTTGGGGTCCCACCAGATTTCGCTGGTGAGCGATTCGCCCTGGCCCGGTACGTCGATCGCGAGGACTGCGAAACCGCGCGCCAGCAGCGGGTCATCCTCCAGCGCCACGACCATCTCTTTGAAACCGTCCATGCCGGCCGTGTCGACCACGCACGGCACAGGTTTGTCTTTCTCAAAGTTTGGCGGCAGGTGAAGATAGGCGCCGACTTTCTTTCCATTGAAAGGCAGGTCAACGCGCTCGATATGCCAGGCGGAAAGCGACGTGAACTGGTCGTAACACTCACGTTTCTTACGTGCCAACAGCAGGTTAAACTCTGTATTGGCCGCAATCGGCCACTGCGCGGCTCCGTACATGACGGCTGAAATGAAGAAGTGATTTCGGGCGGTCACTTTGTGATTCTGTTTCAATGCTTCACGTGCGGTTAACTCCTGCCCGCGGGCAGCCTGAGCAAAGACCCGCGACATATCATCATATTTCTTGATTTGTTGCTTCAATCCCTGAAACTCGCCGGCAGAGCTGGCACCACAGGCGCCTGTGTAGTAACTGATCCGGTCTTGGTCCCATTCCGGGCCCGCGAGTTGGATCATCAAGTCCAGCAACCAGCGCTGGGCCCCCAGGCGTTCAGATTGTTTTGCTACATCAAGCGGCAGAGTCGGCATAGTTCCTCCTGGTGGTTATTGCATCGTGGTAATGTCGCAGGCAACCTGAACAGTTGTTCGGGCCCAATCACGAGACCAGCTTTATGGGGCGAGCTCGTCAGCGCGCAAATTATAAGCTGAAAGTGCCCTTGGATAAGTTCAGCGTGATCGGCATTTCCCCGATCAAAATCTTCCACTCATACAGTTCATAGGTGCTGAGGCCCATCGCCGTCATAGGTTCCGCTCGAATCAGGTTCTCTGCTTCTTCCCGCGAGCTGGTTCGGAAAATAATCATCCCCAGGTCGAAGCTGTCGTCCGGCATCGGAAAGGGTCCCGAGGCGAACACCTTTCCTTGTGCCTCGAGACCGGTCAAGTACGCGATGTGCTCGGACTTGTGCGGTGCAGCTTTAGCCTGGAGAGCGGTAACCCTGGTCAAGACAACGTACAGCGTCTGGTTCAGTACAGGGGTAGAGAATGTGGCGGCGGTCTTTCCATTTGCGGCTGGCATGTTAGCTCCTTCAGTCGTAAGTCGTTTGGTTGGGAGGCGCGTGAGAACGAGAATCGTATCGGTCGCCATCCATGACACCGTCAGAAAACTACTACTCAATTTGTGCTTGTGAATATTGAATCAACTCGATCATCTGTCCGTTCAGGTCACCGACATACCCGAAGCGAGGACCTGCCGGTGGCGAGACCGGCTGAACGATTGCGTCGGCACCGCGCGACACGGCCTCTTGAAACGCCGCATCAACATCGGGAACACCGAATGCTACATGGGTGTAACCCTTGGTCAAGAGGGCAGTGTTGAAAGTAGCCGGGGTAAGGGTATGTGTGGCTTCCGCGGCCGGAGCCGGTATCGCCTCAAAGATCTCCAGCCGGGCACCCTCGCGCTCGATAAATGCGGCTTTAAAGTCCTTTGTTGAAAACTGTGAAGTGACCTGGAAGGCGAAGACACGCTCGTACCATTCGATGGTGGCATGGAGGTTGGGGACCGCCATGCCTGTGTGGTTGAGAAAAAAGCTCTGGTTGTTGGCCGGCATGGTTGTTTCCCCTCTTGTTAAGTTAAGGCTTAAATCTGTATGTAAGTCATGCGTGTTGGACGGCGTTTCATACTCCCGCATGGGCACAGGCGATCAGGGCAAGCAAGCCGCCGATGATAGCCACATTGGATCCAAAGAGCTCCAGCGCCTGCGGACGGCCGTGATTCAAAGCGATGTCCTGCGCAGGAAAAGCAATCGTGACCACCACGATGAAAAGAAGAAGAAGCCAGAGAAGCGGAACAAGAAAGAATCCGAAAACAAGACAAATTGCCCCAGCCACCTCAAAAGCAGCAGAACCGGGCAGACCCAGTGCAGCGAGCGGAATATGGTGTGCTTGCATCTGGGACACGGCTTCCTTCCGCCCCTTGAGTTTGCCGAACGCTGACAAAAGAAACATAAAAGCCATGAAGTAGCGAGCGATCAAGTACCAGGTGTGAGCATGCATGAGATCTCCTTTAATCCTGCGTTCGGGCATCAGGCTGTGTTTGGGTGCTATGTGTGAACGATTGATTGACTGGGTTGTGATTGCTCATGCCGGAGAGTTCGATAGGGCTACCTCCTCGATGCTTTGCGAAAGTTCCACCAGGAGGCCACTTCTGCGCCTCTGGATGTTTGCTTTTGCACGCCAAAAGGCTTTCTCTGCCTCCGAAGCGTTTTCGGCCGGACGGGCCGGGACCAACGTGGCGGCTCTTGGATCGCGGTGCTCGTCCCGAAGTCCCGTCCGTTCACTTTGCGGTTCCGCGATCACCTGTGTTGCTAGCCGGCAAAGCTGCCCCGCGGCCCTTTCCGCGTCGGTCTTATAGGCGGCAGCTGAAGTGTCGACCTTGCCCTCGAGGCGCAAGGACAAATCCACCTCTGCAACCTCCAGCAGCAACAGGTTGCGCGCCTGGTCCAGGCACTGGCGCAGCGATGTTTCAATCGCCCTTTGTTCTTTTGACTCGTACTCCGAAAGGTCGGCCTGATCTTCCGCCTGCTTGATGCCTCCGTTCATCGCCCCGCGCAATTCTCGCAACTTTGCACTCTTCGCACTGTGAGACGAAGCGTCCGCCGTCAGTAGGACCAGTTCGCTCCCGGTTTGAAGCAGGCCCGCGATCGCCTGCTTCTGCACGGGTACGGTGTTGACAGGCCAAAGACGGGTAAAGACAAACCACATGACAATCATTCCCAGCAGCACGCCCATAAGGCGATCCCGTGGCTCCACAATCCCTTCGGGAATCGTGCTCGTCATCAGCGCCACGAGTCCAAAGGAAATGCCGATCTGCGACCCGGCGTAGGAAATCCTCGGGCTTCCCTTGGCCACCCACCCTGCGGTGAAGAAGACGACGGCTACATACAACGCGAACTCGAAGATGTTGTCCAGGTGAGAGGTGATCAGGGCAATGCCCACGATGCCGAACAGCAGGCTACCCACAAGAACACCGGTAAGGCGCAGTGCGAGCTTGCGAAACGTTCCGCCGATGGTTGCGTCCGCGCAGAAGAAACAGGTCAACAAGGAGGTGCTGAGCCCTTGCCACGCCACGCCGTTGTAGAGGATATAGCACACCATGCACGCCAGCGTGACCTTGACGGCAAAGAGTATGTCATCGCGCTGCACAAAGGGTCCAGGTTTCGGCTTAGGTTTCGCATTCTTTGCCGCCGAAACGTTTGCCGTGTTTTCGTGCGCGGTGGTGGCACTGGACCAGACTCTCCAAAGATCGTTGAGCTGGTCGCCCATGTCGGCGAGAAGTCTGGCAGAACTCTGGCGCTCTTGAGAGCTCATGGGAATCTCCAAAATCCCAGAAGCGGCTGTGCTGTTCCGTTTCATCTGATCAGCCAGGGCCAGGCAGCTCTGCGCCAGTTCGCCGGCAAAGCTTCGTTGTTCCGGGTCGGAGGCGACCGCATCGCGATTCTTAAGTTGCAAGGCTTGTTCTGAAAACAACTCCATGCCATGGAGAACGCCGCTGAGCCGGAGCACGTCATTGTGATGAACGGAGGGTTGTGTGGCCAGGGCGGTCAGCAGCTTGCGCATGCTGCCTGTTCCGGCAAGGGCCAGCTTGTCGAGTGTTTGTGCTGCTTTTTGCTCTTCCCGGTTCAATTCCAAGCCGGCAGATTGTTTGAGCACGGCAGCTGCCGCACCGAGCCGGTCCACAATTTCCTTCGTGATCAACTGCCTGGGGCCGGGGTGGGGGTAAAGAAAGTCCACGGCGGTCGCGACCAGGTCGCCGGCACTCATCATCAAGGCAAGCCACAGGCTGATGGTGATGGCCGCCTCGGGGCTGTTGGTGCTGTCGATGCGCGTGAGCGCGAGAGTCACAATCACGGGTGCGATGGCCGCGATCGGCGGCTGATGCAGTCCCCGCGACAAAATCATGCAGATAAAAATGGCAAAGGCCAGGGCCATTGTGCGCGCCCAGGGTATTTCCCCGACCAGCAGCACCAGCGTGATGGTACCGATGCATGCGGAACAGGCGATGATGATGGTGCCCTTGGTGGCTGCCCAGGTTTGTTGAGGAGTGTCCCTGGGGATGAGAAGTGGGAGAAACAAGGCCACAAACAGCACCTCGCTATGGCAAGCCTCGCCGATCACCAACATCACGGCAGCAGAAACAGCGGCCCGCACCGCGGAGTTCAGCCGGCCGGGTGTGGGCGCGAGTTCACGCGACACAAACCGCCAGAGTGTGGCATCCAGGTTGAACGGCGGCTTAGTCACTGCCGGACTGGCTGTTGCCATGGGGACCCTCATAGATGGCTCGGTTGAAGATGTCTGGATCGGCAGGAATTGCGACTCGGCCTTGGCCGCTGCGCACGATGGTTGTCGCGGAGGCACCGATGCGGAAGAACTCCGGCGCCGGGTTCAGAACGCGGACGCGCACGGGGAATCGCTGCGCCAGCCGAACCCAATTGAGGGTGCGCGTGGTCGTCGGTAGACCGCCGCCCTGGGTCGCCATGATGTCCTCCGGCGTTACACCGAAGCCGACACTCTCGACCACGCCCTTGAAGCGAATATCCGGGTGGTTGAGCAGGTAAACCTCGACCGGCATGCCTGGCGCGAGATGCCGCAGCTGCGTCTCCTTGTAGTTGCTTTGCACCCACCACGCCGTTGTGTCGATCAGCGTAAAGACCTGGCCGCCAGTTCGGGCGTACTGCCCGACAGAGATGGTGAGCGCGGTCACGCGCGCCTCAAAGGGCGCGTACACGCGGCAACGCTCCAGATCGTAAGCGGCAGACTTCACCTGCGCTTCGCGTGCGGGTAGCTCCGCTACCATGGTCTGCAGGCGATCAATGTCGAGGTACGCTGCTTCTGCCCTGAGCTTCTGCTGCCGCCCTGCTATGGCGGCCTCTCGCACCTCGGCCTGCGCCTGCATCAGCCGTGCGCGGTCTCCTTCGAGCGTTGTTTGCGCACCGGCAACGTCCTGCTGCGCCGACCTGACGGCTGTTCTCAACTGATCGATTTGTTGCTCAGTGACGAAGTGACGCGACAGCAGGGGTTCGGCTCTTGCCAGGTTGTCAGAGGCGAGACGGAACTGGGCTTCCGCCGTTTTCACCGCGGCCTCCTGGCTCGCGATCGCCTTTTCCGCGGCGAGCGAGTTGGCCTGCTGGCCGTTGACAGACTCCGTGCTCGACTTGCGTCCGGCGGTTGTGATCTCTGCGTTGAGTGTTTGCGAACCGATCTTGCGCCGCTCGTCGATGATCTGCTGCTCGAGATTGTTTTTGGCCGAAACAGCCTGTTGCAACTGGTACTCATAAGGCCGCGGGTCGATCTCATACAACAGCTCGCCCTTATGAACCGCCTGGTTGTCACGGATTGGCAAAGAAATGATGCGGCCGTTTACCTCGGGCGCGATACCCACGTAATTGGCGACAACGTTTGCGTCGTCCGTGCGCGGATCCACGTTTGTGATCCAGAGCGCAACCAGTCCGAGCACCAGCGCCGACACGATCGCCAACACGGCGAGGATCCGGCCCGTCTGCTTCTTCGTATTGGATATCTCAGCCATCAAGCCTCATTGCTGGTAATCGTTGCATGTCAGCTATAGAAAACAAGCCACGCCAAAAAGGTGTATGCGGCAGCCGCGCAGGGATACACGATCGTCTTAATCGGCACCGCCGGCGCCAGCTTGGTCCGCTCCAAAATCAAGTACGTTGCAATCGCCAGGCAGATACCGATGAGGCAGCATACGATCCATGCCGGAAAATACGATCCAAGAACATCCACCGAAGGGGAACGCGAGCACCCGCTGAAAGCGACAAGGGCGGGCAAAACAAACAGCAGCCTCTTACCTCGCATTGCGGTTCGCTTTCAGGAAACGGGAGCCCAGCAAATCGCCGGTCGAATAAGCCAGCTGAGCGAGGTCCGTCATGACCTCGGAGGCAGCCTGCACCTGCTCGTTGCGCGATTGCGCCAGCGTCTGCTCGGCGTTCAACAGGTCGATGTACGTTTCCAGTCCCATCGTGAAGGACTCCTGCGCGGCCTCGTAGGAGGCCTGTGAAGCAAGCAAAAGATCCTGCGATATCTCCATGCGGCGAAACGCCACCTTGGCGCTGATGTAGTTCGACCACACCTGGTTACTGGCCTGGTCCTGCGCCGATTGAAGCTGGGCTTCCGCTATCTTTTTCTGCTCCTGCGCTTCCACAATCTCGTATGCCGTCTTCTGCTTGAAAAAAAAAATCCATCCGAACGAAAACTCACCCTGCCAGTTGCCTTGGTGCAGATAAGACACAACCACGGCGTTTGTCGAAGTCCAGACCACGGCTTGACCGACCTGTGCTTGAACCGTTTGGTTAGGGAACAAAGCCGACCTAGCAGCC
>CAXTYP010000017.1:0-16874 GCA_964248435.1 uncultured Acidobacteriaceae bacterium
CCGGGCGGGCGCCTGTCTCCGGGAGAGCAGCCTCCTGCCGTTCCTCCCGAACTTGCGACGCTGCAAGCCAGGCGTGACGGCATTACGCTTCGCCATGTGCAGCGGCTGAGGACAGCGTGGGGAGTCGATCGATTCGCTCAATTTGACACGTCTGTCCGCACCGCGACCCAGGGCCGGCACTCCCGTGCTGCCGCGACAAACTAGGACTTCTCAGGAGGTGTCATGCTGCTTCGTTCCGTGCTCGTTCTGCTCCTGAGTCTGCCTCTAGCTTTTGTTCAAGCCGGGGCTCAGTCTGTTACCGGGTACTCTTATATTCAAGATACCTTCGTTAAGGTTCCTGTCACTTCAAAATGTCAGCCGCCACCCCACCCCTGTGCGTACTACGTGACGATTAAGGAAGTTCCAGTGGCCTCGGTTTACTCGGACACCGAAGAAGATTACACCGCCTCTCTTTACTACAATATTGAGACGGCAAATGCCGTGTACTACGAGGACTCCAACACACCTCTTAACAGTCAGGATTTGTCCGGGAATCCGTCTCAGGCTCTCTCTTATAATTACGCTTATCCCGCAAACGGAGATGGCATCTACTCCGAAACGACGGCCCATCTTCTCGACTTCTTCTATATCACCTCGATCGGCGAGTATTACGACCCTTTCGGCTACAGCGCTACTAACGGCGAGGGTGACGGCAATTGGGATTCAGGGTTTTGGTTTTATGCGATGCTTACGGGCAATACATCACAGAAGCTTCCGTTCTTCTGGGCGAAACCTACTCCGTCATCAATCACAACTCGCCTGGATCAGGCAATCCGAGTACCCCTTTGGCCAAGAATTACTCTGTCGCGATGCAAACCTTTATTCCAGGTAACAACGCCGAGGCCCCCTACAACGCTGTTCCATTCTCTTCGCTTCCAATCTGCGGTCCAGCTCGGTACCTTGGCTTTCCACTTGGCTATTTTGGAGGTGACAGTCGAGTTGCCAATCCCAACCTTGGAAGCTACCGTAGTTTTCAGCAGATCATGCTTGGGCTCGGCGGCGCTATCCCACTAGGGTGCAGTGTACAAGATACAGGATATACCCACCTGTATGCAGACGATGCCATCGTGAATGGCATCATCAGCCAGGCTGCCCTTGCTGACACTGTACAGAATGATTGTCATTATCTAATTGCGATTGGCAAAGCAAGCACGCTAAGCATGACGAGGCCACAAGCGACCGGGCAGGGCAGTTCGTCTGCAAGCACAACCTTGCAAGGCAGCACCGGTAATCCGCTGTCACCCTCTGGAGCCATTCAGTGGAACGCTCAGGTCACGTTAGCGCAAACCTCACCAACAACAGTCAACGTAACCGGCACAATGTTTCACAAATGCTTTCCCGCCTACGAGCTGAGCATCGGAGGCACGGATGTAGATTATCAACCACCCGCATCTAGCAGCTTCACAAGCATAGCTACATGTCTTGCGGGTGTCGGTGAAAAAACTGAGCCGATTAGCAAACAAATAACCGTTGCGCCCTAAACGGCATACAAGGGAGGTTCAGTGATCAAAACAAGGCTCTACTTCTTAACTGGATTGCTTTTTACAGCAGCTCTAACCAGCCACGCACAAAGCAACCTCAACCAGGTATTTAAAGATTTGCATAGTCCAGAAGCAAGCGTCCGTGAAAATGCAAACAGCAGGATAGTTGAAGTGTTTGAAAGCGAATTGCCGACGATTGCTACAGAGACTACTACGATTTGCACAGCGTTGTCAGACAACGATTGGTACATTCGCCAACAGGCAAGTGGCTTGTTAAGCGTTCTTACCCTTTTGTACCCTCAAGACCTGGCGGTAGTCGACGCATGTACTCCGCAGTTGCTCGTTACAGCAACGGATACTACCAACCAAGTCAAGCTGAATTCACTGAACGCACTCGCAAACAAGACCGATGGACCACCTTCTGCCGCCGCATCTGCTTTTGAAGCGGCTCTGAGTGATCCTGACTCGTCCGTCAAGCAGCTCGGCTCGACCGGTATTATGAAGCTCCCTTCAGACGTCGGCGTACAAAGCAGAAAGGTGCTTGCCGCTCGAATCGGCAGCGAAAAAGCTGCGGATGCAAGATCGGCTCTACTTTTGGGAGCAATGCAATCCATGAAGCAGGATGCGGATGTCGCCCAAGCCGCGAGCCGATTGCTGGACGATCCGTCATCGGATGTGCGGGGGTCAGCGATCATGGCTGTGGAGACCTTGAATAGCGACAAAGCAGCAGCCTTGCGCGTGCTGGAGAATCAACAAGGCGCCGCAAAGCTCACTCCGGAAACGAAACAACGGCTCCAGGAGTCCATACGACGCTTGCAGCAACAATCTCCCGTAGCCCGCTAACCCTAGTCTACCCAGGCGGCTGATCCCGACCCAGGAATCGGCCGCTTGACGCTTCGGCGAACCCGGCAGGGAGCGAGTGGTCACCGGAGCCCGCAAGCCGGTCTTCTATGCAGCTTTACTCAGGCCTAACGGTCCCACGAACGCGCTGCGATACGATCAGAGCTGCATGCCCCCGTTGTCGCCGCTTTCCCTCCAGACCTCGCTTCAGTACGTCAAGGGCATCGGTCCCCGCATTGCGGAGTCGCTCAAGTCCAAGGGCATCCTGACGGTCGAAGACCTGCTGCACCGGCTGCCGTTTCGCTATGAAGATCGCATGCACCCCGTGCTGTTTTCCCAGCTGCGCGCGGGGGAGATGGCGTCGGTGATCGGCGAGGTGCGGGGCAGTGTGCTGCTGCAGACCGCGCGTATTCCTGTCTTTGAGCTGACCGTGGGGCAAAACATGCAAACGCTGAAGTGCATGTGGTTTCGCGGCGGCTACCTTAAAGACAAGTTCAAGCCCGGGCAGCTGGTGGTGGCTTACGGCAAGGTCGAGGCGTCGCGCTCGGGGCAGGGCTACAAGATGATCCAGCCGCAGGTGGAGGTTTTGCCCGACCTGCCTGAAGGCGATCTGCCGAACGGCTCGGCCGGGGGCGAAGGCGAACTGCTGGAGGTGGGCCGGATTACGCCGATTTACGAATCGTTGGGCGGCAACCGGCTCCATACGCGGTGGCTGCGCCGAGTGATGCACGGAGTGCTTTCCGAGCTGGGCGACCGTGTCCCCGAAACCTTGCCGGCAAAGATGCTGGAGCGACTGGGGCTGCCAGGGCGCGCTCGCGCTTTGAACGAGGTGCACTTTCCACCGGCCGGAACGCCCATGAGCATGCTGACCAGTGCGCGCGCGCCGGCGCAGCAGCGACTGATCTTTGAGGAGCTTTTCTTCCTGGAGCTGGGACTGGAGCTGAAGCGGCGCAAGGCGCGAGAGCAGACCGGCATCCCGTTTGTAACCGATGACGCGGTGCGGAAAGCGCTGCGAAATGTGCTGCCGTTTCACCCGACAGCCGCGCAGAAGAAGTCGCTCGTCGAAATCGTGGATGATATGCGCAAACCCGCGCCCATGCGGCGTTTGCTACAGGGCGATGTGGGCTCGGGCAAGACGATTGTGGCGGTGCAGGCGATGCTGATCGCGATAGAAAACGGGTACCAGGCGGCCCTGATGGCACCGACCGAGATCCTGGCGACGCAGCACTACCTGGCTGCACGCAAGCTGCTGGAGCGGGCCGGGGAAAAAAGCGGGCGGCACTACCGGGTGGTGCTGCTGACGGGCTCGCTCGACGTGGCACAAAAGCGCTGGAACCGCCAGCGCATCGCGAACGGCGACGCGGAGCTGGTGATCGGCACGCATGCGCTGATCGAGGACAAGGTCGACTTTGCGAAGCTGGGGTTGGTGGTCGTGGACGAGCAGCACCGGTTCGGGGTGTTGCAGCGGTTTCGGCTGATGAAGAAGCCGGGCGCCGCGGAGCCGGACCTGCTGGCCATGACGGCGACCCCGATCCCCCGCACGCTGGCACTGACCGTGTATGGCGACCTGGAGGTGAGTGTGCTGGACGAGCTGCCGCCCGGCCGGACGCCCATTGCCACGCGACAGGTGAGCGATGAGCGCGCGGACGAGGTGTGGGAGTTTGTGCGCAAGGAGGTGGGGCGCGGTCACCAGGCGTACGTGGTGTACCCGGTGATTGAAGGGCCAAAGACTGACCAGCCGGAGCTGGATTTCTCGCCCGAACCGGAGGGGACGGCGAAGCCCGCGGCCAAACGGACCGGGAAGAAAGGCAAGCAGGCGCCCCTGTTTGCCGGGGCTGCTGTGCAGGCAGCGGAAAGCCCGTCCGAGGAGGGGAAAAGCAATCTCAAATCTGCCACGGAGATGTATGAAGAGCTGCGGCATGGGCCGCTGCATGGCTTGCGCCTGGGGCTGCTGCACGGGCGGCTTTCGCCAGACGACAAGGAAGTGACGATGCGGCGGTTCGCGCGCGGCGAGATCGACGTGCTGGTCGCAACGACGGTGATCGAGGTGGGCGTGGACGTGCCGAACGCGACGACCATGGTGATTGAGCATGCGGAACGGTTTGGCCTGGCGCAGATGCACCAGCTGCGTGGGCGCGTGGGTCGCGGGCGAGCGAAATCGTGCTGCATCCTGATGACCGGCGGGCGCGTGTCGGAGGTGGCGGCGGAGCGGCTGGAAGCCATGGTGCGGACGCAGGACGGCTTTGAGCTGGCGGAGTTGGACTTGGAGCTGCGCGGGCCGGGTGAGTTTTTCGGGACGCGGCAGTCGGGGCTGCCGGACTTCCGGGTGGCGTCGCTGATCCGCGACCGCGCGGTGCTGGAGCAGGCCAAGGCCGAGGCTCGGCGTTTTGTCTCCGAGCCGGATGCGGAAGCATCCGAAGGGGAAAAATCAGCCGTTTGGGCTTCGCTACGCGAAACCTGGCAGCGGCGCTATGGGCTGGTGAACGCCGGGTAGCAGGCAGCTCCTGTGCGAAGCACCGAGGCGCGCCTAAGCAGCCTCGCGCATCCCCTCACCGGAGCTGCCGAGAAATGCTTCGCTGCCTGCAGCTTCGTACACCGACAGGTGGATGCGCGCGGAGCTTTGGCGCTCGGCTTCGTTGATGTGGCGGGTGCACTGGCACAACTCCGTGAGTCCCTGGTGCGCTTCCAGGCTTAGTTCCACGCCGGAGCCGACCAGCAGCGCATACACCTCAACTGCGTGGGTGCGAGGAAATTCGAAGTCGATGTCGGCGCAGTGTTGGGAAACGACACCGCGGGTGAGCACCCAGCCGCCACACGCCGTGATGGCGCCGGAAAGGCCGCCAAGTACGCTGGACGGGTTGGTGGCGGTCGTGGCGACCATCACCAGGTTCCAGTCAATGGGTTCATACTGCCGGGGAGTTTCTGCTTGCTTTGCGGTGCGCCGGTGATCGGTCATACTCCGTTCATCGTCCGCCAGGGTAATCCCGGGAGGGGTGCGCCAAATATTTTCTGCTGTTTCAAGTGTCACTTTGGGATGCCTCCAGTCACCACCCTGCTTCAGAAAGGGGCATTCCTCACGATGCTGCGATAGCATCGTCCGAGCCATGGTGATTGGACTGGGGACGGATCTGGTGGAGGTCGCGCGCATCCGGGAGAGCATGGAACGGTTCGGCGACCGCTTTCTCCTGAGGATCTTTACGGAAGGGGAACGTCGCTACTGCGCGGCAAAGCGATACAGCGAGCAAAACCTGGCCGCCCGGTTCGCGGCCAAGGAGGCCGGGGCCAAGGCGCTGGGTACGGGCATCAGCCACGGGGTGGGCTGGCAGGACCTGGAAGTGTCGCGCGAGCCGGGACAAGCACCCAGGCTGCTGCTGCACGGGCGCGCCGCGGAGTTGGCCCAGCGGCTGACGGTTGCTCGCATTTCGCTGTCGCTGAGCCATACGGCAGTGACCGCGATGGCTGTTGTTGTGCTTGAAAGTAGGGACGGGGAGCGCGCGTTGCTGTAAAAGCTGCAACGTCCAGCCTCGGACGCTCATCCAATAGCGCTGGTATGCGGTTGAGGCGTAGGGTTGCGTGAGTCGCCATGCTGGAAGCGCCTCCAAACGGTGTCCATGAGGGTTTTGAGTGCCGAGTCAGCAGGAAGTGCATTGGTCGCAGCTCAAGGTGGGTGTGCTGGTATTTGCCGCATTGGTGGCGCTTACCGCGCTTGTGTTCTTGATGACGGGCAGCTCGGGCGGCGTATTTGCCAAGAAATTGACGGTGCGGTCTTATTTTGAGAACTCGTCGGGGCTCAAGGTAGGCGGCCCGGTCAACCTGGAAGGGGTCACGATCGGCTCGGTCAAGTCGATCCGCATCGCGCCTGAGCGCAAGCTGACGCCGGTTGAAGTGATCATGAAGATTCCTAGCAAGTACGCCGCCAACATTCACCAGGACTCGCAGGCCAGCCTCGAAACCATCGGCGTGCTGGGCGATACGGTGGTCAACATCAACAGCACTTCGGCTCAAAAACCGCCGATCGCCGACAATGGCGAGCTACCGACCAACGAGACGCCTTCGCTGACCGACGTGATCAAGTCGAGCCAGGGAACCATCGAGCAGGTCAATACCATCCTGGCCAAGCTCGACAGCCTGGTGGATTCGCTCAACACCGGCCGTGGTTCCATCGGCCAGCTGATTAACAACCCCGACCTGTATAACCATGCCGTGGTGGCGGTCGATGAGCTGCAGGGCATCGCCAACGGGCTTTCGAGTGGCAAGGGTACGCTGGGCAAGCTGCTGAAGGACGACTCGCTGTACACCCACGCGAACGACACGATCGCACACCTGGATTCCATCTCGCAGCAGATCGATTCGGGGCAGGGTTCCATGGGCAAGCTGATCAAGGATCCGACGCTTTACAACAACATCCAGCAGTCCACCGCGAGTCTAAACAGCTTGTTGGCCGACATCAACGCGGGCAAGGGCGGCCTCGGCATGATCGCCAAGGACCCGCAGTTCGCGGCAAAGTTGAACGACACGGTCACCCGGCTCGACTCGATCCTGTCGCGGGCTGACAACGGCGAAGGAACGCTGGGGCAGTTGGTCAGAAATCCCGCTCTTTATGACCACGCGGACGACATGGTTTCAAATGCGAACCACCTGGTCACGGCGATTCGCGAAAATCCCAAGACTTACCTCACGTTTCACGTCAAGATCTTCTAGCGAAAAGTTTGCCGGCAGAAAGGTTTTGCTGGGGGTTTCGGTTCAGCGGTGGTAGGTTCATCTCGTTGCGAGTTCGTCGTTACGGAGAGCCACCCCGGATGCCCATGCCGCTCATGCCCCGCCTGTTCCCTGCCTTTTGTTTCCTGCTTGCCGGATCCGCTGCTTTCGGCCAAGGGTTTGTTGCCGATACGACGAAGGAGGCGGCCCCTGCGCCGCCAAAGGCGCTGCACAGCTTTGAGGTGTCCTCCCTCGATAAAAAGGCCGACCCTTGTGTCAACTTCTACCAATATGCCTGCGGCAACTGGAAAAAGAACAACCCGATCCCGGCGGATCAGCCGGCGTGGGGCAGCTTCGGCATCCTGGAGCAGCGTAACCAGTACCTGCTGTACAAGGAACTGAAGGCAGCTGCCGACAGCCCGAAAACCCCGCTCCAGCAGCAGTACGGCACCTACTTCGCAGCCTGCATGGATACCGGCGCGATTGACGCGATGGGCGCGAAGCCGCTGCAGCCGTCACTGGACGCGATTGCCGGGCTTAGGAACAAGAGCGAGATTGCGGCACTGCTGGGCGACACCCGGCTTGACGTCGGCGGCTTCACGGGGCTGGGTGACGAGCCGGACCAGAAGGATTCCAGCCACTACATCGCCGCGGTCGGCCAGGGCGGACTGACGCTGCCGGATCGCGACTACTACCTGAGCGATGACGCCGGCATGAAGACCCTGCGCGGCAAGTACCACGATTACATCGTGAAGCTGATGAAGCTGGCCGGCGACAGCCCGGAAGCAGCCGCGAAGACGGCGGACGATGTGCTGCGGATCGAAACGGCCCTGGCCAAGGCCAGCATGCCGCGCGAGCAGATGCGGGACCCGGATAATGTGTATCACCCGATGCCCGTGACGGAGTTCGAGGCACTGACACCTTTGTTTGCGTGGACGGCCTTGTTCCACGGGACTGGTGCGCCCGCGTTCACACGGCTGAATGTTGCGCAGCCGGAGTTCTTCAAAGCGATGAACACGCTGATCGAGACGGAGCCGCTGCCGGCGCTACAGAACTATCTACGCTTCCAGACGGTGGACGGCGCGGCAACCCGCCTTTCCGCTCCCTTGGATGACGCGCACTTTGCGTTCCACGGCACCGTGCTGGACGGGCAGGCGCAACAGCAGGCTCGCTGGAAGCGTTGCAGTGCGCGCACGGACGGGGCGCTGGGCGAAGCGGTCGGGCAGGACTGGGTGCGGGAGAATTTTCCACCCGAGGCAAAGCAGTCCATGGAGCAGCTGGTCGGCAACCTCGAGGTCGCGCTCAAGGAAGATATCGCCGGGCTGCCCTGGATGTCGGACCCGACCAAGAAGGAGGCCGAAGCGAAGCTGAGCCTGTTTCGGCAAAAAATCGGCTACCCGTCCAAGTGGCGCGAGTACTCGGCGGTCACGGTCAGTCGCGGCGACTGGTTCGGCGACTCGCACCGGGCTTCCGTTTTCAACTACCACTTTGACCTGCACCATATCGGCCAGCCTGTGGATGAAAGCGAATGGGGCATGACGCCGCCAACAGTCAACGCTTACTACAACGGCTCGATGAACGATATCAACTTTCCGGCCGGCATCCTGCAGCCGCCCTTTTTTCAGCTGGGCATGGATGCGGCGGTGAACTACGGCGGCATCGGCGTTGTGATCGGCCACGAGATGACGCACGGCTTCGACGACGAGGGCTCGCGCTTTGACGGCACGGGCAACAAGCGGAACTGGTTCACGGCAGAGGACCGCGCGAAGTTCGACGAGAAGACCAGCTGCGAGGTGAAGGAGTACGGCTCGTTTGAAGCGCTGCCGGGACAGAAGCTCAACGGCAAGCTGACGCTGGGGGAGAACACGGCAGACAATGGCGGCATCCGGATTGCCTACGCCGCTTTGCAAAAGGCCACGGCGGGCGAACCGGCGGCAGAACGCAGCCGAAAGATCGACGGCTACACGCCAGACCAGAGATTCTTTCTCGCCTTTGCGCAGATCTGGTGCGAAAACCGTTCCCCCGAGCTGGAGCTGCAGCTGCTCAAGGCAGACCCGCACTCACCGGGCGAGTTCCGCGCCAACGGCGTGGTGCAGAACTTTCCGGAGTTCGGCCGAGCCTTTGGCTGCCACGTTGGTCAGCCCATGATGCCGGCCAACAGCTGCCACGTCTGGTAGAGAGAGTCGCTCTCGCAGTGCGCGCGCGTGAAGTGGCAGCTGGGCGATGCTCGTCCGAAGGGCAGGCGTTCTTGCAGGCTGGCTCTGAGATTTTGCCCTCGCGACCGAGCGGCTCGTCCTTCGCACGGGACACCCTGCGGAAGGTCCCGATGCCGGGAAAAGTGCAGCACGGTCCGGCGCCTTTCAAGCGGGTGCCATTCTCGGTGCCATTCTCGCCGCAGGGCAAGGGCCATGGTAGTTTGGGGAGCAACAGCCGCCCGCGGCCTTCGCTGTTTTCAGAGGAGTTTTCATGCGTTTACCCCAGATTGCCACGGCAGCCGCGCTTTTGCTGACGGGCTTGCCGATACCGGCCCAGCAGCTTTCCTTCGCGCCAGGCACGACCCCAAACACAGCTTCCGACACGACCGACGCCGCGCCCACCGCGCCCAAGGCCCCGCGTTCCTTTGATACGACCTCGCTCGACAAGACCGTCGACCCTTGCACGGACTTTTACCAGTTCGCCTGCGGCGGCTGGCGCAAAAACAATCCGATCCCGAGCGACCAGGCGCGCTGGGGCACGTTTAACCAGCTGGGCGAGCGCAACAGCTACCTGTTGTACACCGAGCTCAAGGCAGCCGCCGACGCCCCAAAAGGCCCCATGCAGAAGCAGTACGGGACATTTTTCGCGGCCTGCATGAACGTGGACCAGGCGAACGCGCTCGGAGACAAGCCGGTCGAGCCGAGCCTCCAAGCGATCGAGGCCATCCGCGACAAGAACAGCATCGCGGCTTTTCTGGGCAACAAGGGGTACCTGGGGAGCGGCTTTTTCCGCTTCGGGGTAGAGCAGGACGAGAAGGACTCCTCAAAACAGATTGCAGCCGTGTTCCAGGGCGGCCTGACGCTACCCGACCGCGACTACTACCTTCTGGCCGATGAGCGTTCAACCAGGATCCGCACGCAGTACCACGACTATCTCGTGACGATCTTTAAGCTGATCGGCGACGACGCTTCGACCGCGGAAACCGAAGCCGGGCAAGTGGTCGCGATCGAAACGGCGCTGGCCAGGGGATCGATGCCGCGCGTCGACCTGCGCGACCCGGACAAGGTGTACCACCCCATGGCGACCGCCGAGTTGAGGCAATTGACCCCGGACTTTGGCTGGGACACTTTTTTCGCGGAGATCAAGCCGCCCGCATTCACAACGGTCAACGTGGCCCAGCCGGACTACCTGAAGACGATGGCGGCAGTGATCAACGACCAGCCGCTGCCGGCCCTGAAGAGCTATCTGCGCTTCCACGCGGTCAACGACATGGCACCTTACCTGTCAAAGCCGTTCGATGACGCGAGCTTCGACTTCTTCGGCCGGACGCTGACCGGGCAGGCGCAGCAGCGCGCACGCTGGAAGCGCTGCACCGCGTTGACCGACCGGCAGTTCGGCGAGGCCGTGGGCCAGGACTGGGTCCGGCAAAACTTTCCTCCGGAAGACAAACTCAGCATGGAAAAGCTGGTCGCCAACCTGAAGCTGGCGCTGGGCGACGACATCAAGCAGCTGCCCTGGATGTCGGACGCGACCAAGCAGGAAGCGCTCAAAAAGCTCGCGACGTTTCGCGAAAAGATCGGCTACCCGGACCAATGGCGCGATTACTCGGCCGTCCCGGTGACGCCGAAAAACTTTGTCGCCGACCTCCATGCCGCCGAAACGTTCAACTACGACTACCAGTTAAGCCATATCGGCAAGCCGGTCAACGAGAAAGAGTGGGGCATGACGCCGCCAACCGTCAACGCCTACTACAACCCGCCGATGAACGACATCAACTTTCCGGCCGGTATCCTGCAGCCGCCGTTCTTTTCGGAGACGATCGACCCGGCTGTCAATTACGGCGGCATCGGGGTCGTGATCGGCCATGAGATGACCCACGGCTTCGACGACGAGGGTTCGAAGTACGACCCGCAGGGCAATGTGCGGGAGTGGTTCACGGCCGAGGACAAAGCAAAGTTCAACGAGAAGACCAGCTGCGAGGTGAAGGAGTACGGCAGCTTTGAACCGGTGCCGGGGCAAAAGCTGAACGGCAAGCTGACGCTGGGTGAAAACACGGCGGACAACGGCGGGATCCGGATCTCGTATGCGGCGCTGCAAAAGGCGCTGGCGGAGGAACCTGCGGCGCAGCGAACGGCCAGGATCGACGGATATACGCCGGACCAGCGCTTTTTTATTGCGTTTGCGCAGGTTTGGTGCTCCAACATCACAGACGCAGCGGAGCGGGTAGCAGCCAAGGTCGACCCGCACTCGCCGGGCGAGTTCCGCACCAATGGCACCGTACAGAACTTCGAGCAGTTCGGCAAGGCGTTTGGCTGCCACACGGGCCAGCCGATGATGCCGGCAAATGCCTGTCACGTCTGGTAGGCTGAACTTAGAAACCGGTTCGCTGAAGAAGCGACGGTGGTGGACGATGCCGAGAAAGGCCGGCTGCATGCCGGCCTTTTCTTTTTGCCCCCGCACTGAAACATCAGTCCGCGCGAACCGAAGACGTCCGCGCGGTTACAATTGGGCTGAGACGCGAGTCTCACCAACATTGTTGCCTGCGCGCGAGATGCGCAGGATGAAGGAAGCGCATGACGTTTCGCACTTTTGGCCGCACCCTGCTGCTGCTCGCTGGGTCCGCGGGCCTTTCTCTTGGCCTCACCTCCTGCGCCAATGACCACACGGTCGGCTACATCTATGTTGTAGGCACCACCAACAACGGGCAACCCGGCGGACAGATCAGCGAGTTTCGGGAAGACAACAACAACGGTGTGCTGACCCCGGTCGCCGGTTCGCCGGTCACGTCCGGCGGCCTGAACCCAGTGCGTATGGTGACCGTCGCGAACCGCTTTGTGTATGTGCTGAATCAAGGCACCCCGAATACCAACGCAAACGGGGCGGTAACGGGTGCCTATACCAGCTCGGCCATCCAGCTGTTTTCGATCGGCGGCTACGGGCAACTGACACCGCAGTTGCAATATGCCAGCCAGGGTTTCGGGTCGGAGCGGCTCCTTGTTGACTCTTCGGGAAGCCACCTTTGGGTGCTGGACCAGTACTCAAACGTGGGCGCGGCGGGCGGCACGGTGGCGCCGGTTTCCCATGTGGGCGCGACGTCCAGCTATCCCTGCCAGGATCCGAAGGATCCGACCATCTTTCACCCGGTTGGGTCGATCACCCTGTTCACCATCGATGGTTCGACAGGCCGTTTGAGCCTGCAGCAGAACCAGCAAATCCAAACGCTGACGTACTTCCCGGTCGGCTGCAACCCGGTCGACTTCCGGCAAGCAGGCCAGTATCTGTTCACAATGGATGCCGGCTCAGCGTCCAATAACGACGTGCAAACAGTGAACGTTTACGCGATCGCCGCCGCCACCGGCCAGTTGACCACGACCCAGACCGCCGTGCAGCGGATCACCAGCAACAACTCCAGCAACATCGTCGCGATCACGGGGGACGGCGCGGGCCGGTACGTGTACCTGCTCGACGGCACGAACAACCTGATCTACCTGTACACGGTCGGCACCAGCGGCGCGCTGATACCGATTAACGGGTCGCCCTACAACAATGCTGTGAACAGCAACTCCAACACGGGTGGTGCCGCCTCAGGCACAGAACCTGTGCAGACGCTGACCGACTCGACAGGCAAGTACCTGTACGTGATCAACTCCGGCCCGGCGACAGGCACGGTGAATGCATTCTCATCGCTGGGCGGCTATAACATCGATCAGTCGACCGGCTACCTTGATGGATATTCCTCGGGCTCGCCGTACACGGGCACTGTTTCGGGGCCGGTCTGCATCCTGGAAGACCCCACCAACCAGTACATCTATGTGGCCGGCTCACTCGACAACAGCATCACGGGCCGCAAGATCGACCCCAACACTGGCATCCTGCGTCCGCTGAACAAGGCGGGGACATTTCCGACGGTTGGAACGCCGTCCTGGTGTGTGGCGATCTCGAGCGCGTTCTAATTTCTCTCGGCCCGGGCCTGATTCCCCTCAGCCCTGGGCTGCCCATCGCAGTGCAAGACACGGGGGCTTGCCCCCTTAAAACCAATAGCTCTCATGGCCCTCAAGCGGCCCGAGGAGCGTAAGGATCCAGATGAAGTGGAAGCAATGGAAAAGCGGGGTTCTGGCGGCAGCGGCCTCGGTCGGCGTGGGTGCCGGACTCGTTTCCTGCGGTACCAGCAATACGGTGGACTACCTGTACGCCACGTCGTCAAAGAACGACCCGGGACAGATCAACGTGTTCCGCGTGGACTCGCAGTCGGGCGCACTGACGCAGATTCCGGACTCACCCTACAACGCGGGCCGCGATCCGGTGTCGCTGGCGATCGACTACCCCGGCGCCAACCTGTATGTCGCGAACGGAATTGATAACAGTATCATCCAGTTCGGCATCGGCACGGATGCCAAGTTATACGGGCAGCACACGGTCAACCCGACGGGCTCGCAGCCGGTCGCGCTGGCGGTGCACTCCTATTACGACAACAGCGGCAAGCTACTGGGCACTTTGCTGGCGCTGGTGGAGATCTTCCAACCGAACTTTACCCCGTCGAACCCAGGCGCGGGCGGCGCCCTGCTGGTCTACAACATCCCGGCAAACGGCGCGCTGGGCGGCACGCCCGTCACGCAGACCGTGAACGCGGCGGCGAGCAGCTTTCTACCCGTAGGATTGAATCCCACGGGTGTCAACATCACCGGGGACGGCCTGCACGTATACGTGACCGACACCCTGGGCGCCAGCCAAACCGGCACAGGCGCGGGCAACTGCAGCCCCGGGCAGGGCGGAGTGGAGGCTTTCAGTGTCAATGGCGCGGCGCTCACAGGACTGACCGCCATGCCGGCCGGCACGCTGACCCCGGTCGCCGGTACCCCGTTTTGCGCCGGCACCACTCCCTCGGCGATCGCGAGCGTACCGAGCGGTCCGCCGAACGCCGGCACCCTGCCGGCCACCCCCTTTCTTTACATCACAGACAGCTCGCAAAACCAGGTGATCGCCTACCAGATCCTGAACACGGGCGCGCTCAAGTCCGTGGTGACCAGCCCGCCCCCGACCGGGACGGCACCGGACGGTATCACGGTGGACCCACGTGGCAATTACGTGTACGTGGCCAACCGGAGCGGCGGCACCGTTTCGGGCTACACGATCAACCAGAGTACCGGTGCCCTGACCACGCTGGCATCGTCCACAACGACCGGTGCTGCCCAAACGCAGGCGCAGCCGGGCTGCGTGATTGTGGAACCAGCTTTGGGGCGGTTTCTGTATACGGCGGACTTTCTGGGCGGCGATGTGAGCGGGTTTGTTCTGGATCCAAACACAGGAGCGCTCTCAGCAACGCTGGGCGTGTACTACGGCACGGCGGGGCTGTCGCACTGTGTCGCGGCGACCGCGCACGGCAACCACCCGGTGATCAATCCGGCCCACTAGTTCCCATGGATGGACGGAAAAGGCCCGCGCCGGTTGCGCGAGCCTTTTCTTTTGTTCCCCAAACGCTACATCAGCAGCCTGCGAATACGCCGCTGAAACGGCCGCTCGACAAAGATCAGCGTTGCCCCAGCCCCGGCGGCGAGCAAGGCGTAGCTGATCCAGGGATCAAAGCGGATCAATCCCGTCCGGTCGAGCAGGTGGGAGTCGTGGATCAGGTTCCACAGGTTAAAGTGGAGCAGGTACAAGCAGTAGCTGGCCTGGCCCAGTGCCACAAACGCCGTAAACCCGAAGAAACGCGCAATGAGGTTGTGCCCGGCAAGCCCCAGGATGGCGCAGCCGAAGAGCGGCATCAGCAGCCCGTCGTGCATTAGCACGTAGGGGATGTGGTCGCCGAAGCGCAGGACCGTGTAGATGCCGGCGACCCCAAAGGCTCCCAGCCACAAGCGAAGCGAGCCGGTCCGGGAAAACCGCGCGTCCAGGTCGGCAAGAGTAAGACCAAACAGAAATGAAGGCAGGTGCGGCGGCGGGCTGAACTTGAGCGCGCGGATCCAAAAGCCCTCGGTGTAGCGGCCCGGGTGCGGATCACCATCCGGCAAAAAGTGCATGTAAAGCAGGGGCAGCGCCATGCCGCAGGCCCAGAACAGCAGGAGCAACCCCACTGTGCCGCCATTGCTTTGCGGCCGGCGCCACCGGACCACAAAAGGAAAAAGCAGGTAAAAAAAGACCTCGGTCGACATCGTCCAGGCGGGCGTGTTCCAAAAGGTCGCGAGCGAGGGGAGCCACCCTTGTAGCAGCAGCGGGGTTAGTACAACTCCCTCGAAAAAACCTGCGTGCGAACGAACGCTCCACTCGCTGCGCAGCATGCCCAGCGAAAGCAGCAGGGCAAACAGGTAGACCGGGTACAAGCGCGAAAGCCGCGCGACCCAGAAGGGCCCGGCCCTGAGCTCGCCGCGTTGGGCGCGGGCGTTGTAGTTATACGAGAGAATAAAGCCCGACAGCAGCAGAAAAAAGGAGACGGAGGTGTAGCCGTTGTCGACGATTGGCGCGAAAGGACCGAACCACTTGGGGTTGGAAAAGTGGAAAAAAACGATATTGGCGGCGGCGAAAGCGCGCAGGCCAGTGAGAGCGGGCAGGCGGTCGCGGCTGCTTTTCGAAACCACCGGGTCAGAGGGTGAGTCGTCGCCGGCGGACATGAGGGCCGGCTTGCCCCGAGGCTGGGTTTTAAGCCCGCCCTCCGGCTCGCGCCCGGCTTTGCGGGTCCCGCTCCGCGACTCTGGTGCGGGTTCATTCCCGGGTTCGTTCCCGGGTCCGTTCAGGGGTTCGTTCAGGGGATCATTTGAGGATGCGTTTCGCACATCGGTCAGCAGGTCACCAGCGAGCCGATCTTTTCCCCCGCGATGACCCGCCGGATGTTGCCCGGCCCGTTCATGTTGAAGATGATCATCGGCATGTTGTTGTCTTTGCACAGGCTCACCGCCGTCATATCCATCACTTTTAGCCCCAGCCGCATGATCTCGGTGTAGGTAATCTCTTCGAATTTCGTCGCGGAAGCGTCGAGCTTGGGGTCGGCAGTGTAGATGCCTTCTACCTGGGTGGCTTTGAGGAGCACGTCCGCGCGAATTTCCATGGCACGCAGAGAGGCGGCGGTGTCGGTCGAAAAGTAAGGGTTGCCGGTGCCGGCGGCGAAGATCACAACCCGGCCCTTTTCAAGATGACGCACGGCGCGACGGCGGATGTACGGCTCACACACCTGGTGCATCTGGATGGCCGACATGACCCGGCAGTGCAGGCCCGTCTTCTCGATGGCGTCCTGAAGCGCGAGCGAGTTGATCACCGTCGCGAGCATGCCCATGTTGTCGGCGGAAACGCGGTCCATGTGCCTAGCCTGCTCGGCCACCCCGCGAAAGAAGTTGCCGCCTCCGACCACTACGGCTACCTCAACGCCGTCCGAGCGCACTTCAGCGATCTCGCGGGCGACCTGGTGAATCATGTTGACATCGACGCCGAAGCCCCGGCCGGCGGCCAACGCTTCCCCTGACAGCTTCAGCACTACGCGCTTGTACATTGTTTTTGAGTATCGCATGGCCCCGGCGAGCGCCCAAGCGTCATAGAAAGGCGGGGTAAAGTGCTTGGGTTTTGCACGAAAGCCGGACACCGAATGGCTGGATGAGGACCGGGGCAGCCCGGCCGAGGTGCAGAGTGCCCTCC
>CAXTYP010000018.1:0-16778 GCA_964248435.1 uncultured Acidobacteriaceae bacterium
CGGGGAACTCGTCGGCGAGCAGCCCGCGGCTCACCGCGCCCGGCGCGATCAGGTGCGGGGCCAGCACCCACAGCAGCGCCGTCAGCCCCAGCCCGACCGGCAGCGTCACCAACAGCACGTTGCCCCAGTACACCGCGAACTCGCCCCGGTCAATCGACACATACCGCAGCAGCGTCATGCCCGTGCCCAGGCGGCTGTATTGTGCGGCGATGTTGACCAGCGCGAACGCCCCCACCACCAGCCCGTACTGCACCACCCCCAGCAGTCGCGCGATCATCACGAAATACACCGCGCGCAGCAGGTACCCGGACCCCTGGCCCAGAAACATCCAGCCGACGTTGCGCCTCAGGCTCCTGTCAGGGCCTCCATTCATGCGAGCAGCCGCTCCACTACTGCGTCATACTGCGCGCGCACATGGCTCCATAAAAAGTGTTCGCGAAAGGACTGGAGAGCTTCCCCGCGCAGCTTCCTCCGCAGCGCCGGGTCTTCCAGCAGCGGCTGCAATCCGTCCGCCAGCGCCACGGGGTCGTTCGGCTCCACCAATCGGCCGCCGCCATAGCGCAGCTCTTCCGGGATCCCGCCCGTCCGCGAAGCCACGACCGGCAGCCCGCTCGCCATTCCTTCCAGCGGCGCCAGGGGAAACGGGTCGTTCCAGATCGACGGGCAACAATAAACATCGGCCCCGCGCAGCAGCGCCGCCAGCGCCTCACCGGACCGGTAGCCCAGCAGCTCCGAGTTCGCCGGCCGCCCCGCCTCCATCTTCCGGATGTAGCGCGTCTTTTTCTGCCGGGCGAAGCCCGACGAACCCACGATCGAGCATCGCGCCCGCACCCCGCGAGCCTCCAGGATCCGCATCGCTTCCAGCAAAATGTGCGCGCCCTTGTACGGTAGGAGCCGCCCCGTAAAGATCACCTCCGGCACCTTGTTGCCGTCCACATCCGGGGCCGCGTCGCCAGCGATCTCGGCCGCGCGAAACCTGCTTCCGTCCGCCCCGTTCAACACCACAAACGTCGGCGCGCGATGCCCCGGCCAGGCCGCCTCGAACTCGCCATGGAGCCACTGGCTGCAAAACACGATCGGTGTATTCCGCAAAGCCGGCCGCCACGCCCGCTTGCCCGCCAGCATGTGCGAGTTATGCATGTGCAGCACCAGCGTGAAGCCTTTTTCCTTTGCAACCGTCGCCAGCACCGCAGCGCACTCCGGCCGGTTGTGCACCCACAACAGGTCGCCCGGCTTCAGCAACTCGAACAGCGGACGAAAAATAAGAAGGTATGCCGCTTTCTGCAACTCCCACGGCAGCCTGTACAGAACTGGGTGCGGCCTGTCCGTCCAGCGCCAGCCGGGCAGCACCCGCAGCCGTTCCTTTGGGAATGGCCAAGTGCCGTCATAGGACGGACACACAATCACCTCCGGCCCTTCACGCAGCACGTTTGCCGTCCAGCGCGAAATCGCGCCGCCCGTGCGCTCTGAAAACTGCTCCGCTTCATCCAGCAAGTGAAAAATGCGGCTCATGGCCGGGCACTCCTTGGGGGTTGATCCCGTTTTCATGCACACGTTCGCGAGCCGGCAGGTGCGCCGCGGCCTGCTGCAGTCCGCAGCAGGCCACTAGGTAAAAAATCGACAACAGCTCGTTGGGCCACACCACTGTTGCCTCGTCCACGTTATACAGGCAGGTCAAAATCAGCAGCCCCACATACCAGTCCACCTCGCGCGTTCGCCCGCTTCGCAGGCACCGCATCGCGTTGCGGACGGCCTGCGCGAATGTCAAAAAGAACAGCGCCACTCCCACAATTCCCAGTTGCAGCGCGATCTCGAGGATCCCGTTATGCGCATACCCGAACACCCAGTGCAGCGTCAGAATCGCGTTCGCCGATTCCCCCTGCAAGCCCTGCCAGAACGCGTAAAAGCCATACCCCAGCAACGGCCGCTTCGCGAGCGATTGCACCAGCACCAGCCACACCCCCGTCCGGCCCGTGAATGTCATGTCGCGTCCAAACAGCGCCAGCACGGCCGGCAGCACTACCGGTCCCAGCGTCGCGGCAGCCAGCACTGCTGTCGCCGTCAGCGCCGCAACAAACCGCCCCGTGCGCCGTTCCATCCTTCGCTGCAACGCCAGAAAACCAAGCGTGCCCCCGTACACCATCAACACCAGCAATGCCGTCACTGCGTGCGCCTTCACGATCAGCACAAGCAGCACGGCGATATAAACAAGCTGAAACGGCGTAAATCGCGGCTCCGTAAACGACACAGCCGCGCTCAACAAGAACACCAGGCACTTCGCGCAACTTGTCCGGTCGATAAAAATCCCGTTCCACGAGCCCAGGTCCCGCAGCAGGTGCACCACCCCGTACCGCGGAAACACAAATACCATCACGAGATTAACGGCCGCAAGGAGGCAGCCCGTCATCACCGCCAGGCCGCGAATCTGCTCCGACCGGAACCGGGCCACTAGAAAAAAAGCGAACAGGGTATTGAGCACGTAGAAAAAGCCAAACTCCGCCGAGCGCAGCGGGTTCTGCGACCAGGCCGCCGACACCATGGCCAGGAGCGCCAGTGCGCTCACCACCTTGTTTCCCATTGCAAAGCGCGCCAGCGTGCGCCCGTTTCGCAGCAGAAAAGCCGCAACAATGGCATACACCACGCCGGGAATCACAACGTAGCCCAGCACCCCGCCATTGTGCGTCGCGTTCAGCCCGGCCAGCGACGAGGTCGCCGTCGAATCGGTACCCGCGCTTTGAAACGAAAAATAACCATGGGTCGAAAAGAAAAGAAACGTAAGCACCACCAGCCATGCCCGGGCCGATCGCCACACGGGGCGTTCCGCGACGGGGGCACCCTGGTCCGGGGTCGAGTTTCCGATCAAAGCGCCCGTCCTACTTGCCTGGTCTGCCTGGTTTGTCTTAAACCAGCCTGCCCCAGCCCGATGCGAGCCGGCAGCCCGGCCGTTGTGCCCAGCCGCTTTTGCCGCAAAAACTGCCGCCCCACCTGCCACACAAACTGGCTGTTGCCGGTCAGGTACCGCCGCCACATCCTTCTCGGCTCCATCCCCAGCCGCCACAGCCATTCCAGGCCCGCGTTTTGCAGCGGCACCGGGGCGCGTTTTACCAGGCCCGCGACCATCTCAAAGCTGCCGCCCACCCCCATCATCAGCCCGGCCGGCAAGTGGAGGTGGTCCGCGATCCAGAACTCCTGCTTGGGTGCTCCCAGCGCCACAAACACTGCATCGGGCCGCGCCGCCGCGATCTTCGCAGCCACCGCCGCCCTTTGCTCCACGTTTTGGTCAAAGCCGAGCGGCGGGCAATCCGTGCCGGCGATTCGCAGGGCAGGGAAGCGTCGCACCAGCTCCCGCGCCGCGCTTTCCGCCGCGCCCGGCCGTCCACCCAGCAGGTACACACTCCGCCCTTCGGCGGCTGCCAGTTCGCACAGCTGCACCATCAGGTTGGTCCCGTTCACCCGTTCCGGCAGCCTCGCGCCCAGCAAGCGCGACGCCCACACGATCGGCACCCCGTCCACCACGCTCAGGTCGGCTTTGCCCAGCACCCGCCGGAACCGCGCATCGCCACGCGCGGCCTGCAAAAACTGCACATTAATCGTGACAATGGTCCTGGCTCGCCCCCGTGCCTGCGGGCTCATCCACCCCGAGGCCAGCTTCAGCGTTTCGGCCACCGTGACCCCGTCGACCAGCACCCCGTCGATCACCATGCAGGACGGCTCCACGGCCCGCGCTTCCAGGGCACTTCCGCTGCGGGCTTTCCTCGTCATGATCACTCCTCCTCCAAACCTCGAAAGCCTTGAAATTGCGACATCGTCAACTCGCCCGCCGCCAGCTCGCGAACCGCTTAGGAGCCGCATCCCGAGCGTCTTCCAAACAGCTCCCGAATCGCCGCGCCGCAAGCCCGCCGGAAGCGAACCCCGGCAACATCCCGTCCAACCCCACCCCGAGATCAACCCGCCCTGCGAACTGCCCCGCCCGCGCAACCAGCCAGCGGTTAGTGCGTGTAAATCAGCGCCGAAGTGGCCGATGCCGCGATCCCCGGCACCCCCAGCGCCACTGCGTTGCGCAGGTACGAGAACGGGACATACAGGATGTCGTCCGCCATCAGCGCCACGTCCGGCGCTTTTCCCTTTTGCATGTCGCTTAACTTCAGCCTGGTCGTCGTGTAGCCGCCATCCGGCGTCCGCCGGATCAGCTTGGTATCGTTCGGCACCGCCGAAGTTGCCGTGCCCCCGGCCAGCGACACTACCTGCAGCACGGTCAGGCGCGAGTCGTTGCTGGTGGTCGCAAACCCGCCCGCGCGAATCACGTCACCCAGCACATAGATCACCGGCGCCCGGGGAACCACCACCCGGTCCCCCGGGTACACCGTCACCGAGTTCGCAAGCGCCGTATCCGCCTGGTTGGAGACAAACACCTGGATCTTTTCCCCGGTTCCATGCCGCTCCACCGTGACATGCCGGTCCGCCGCGTCCGTCAGTCCACCGGCCAGCGCCAGCACGTCAATGACCGTTCTTGGCGTGTTGATGGGGTACGCTCCCGCGCGCACCACCTGCCCATACACCGTCACGTTTTGCGTCGAATAGCCGGTCACCGTCACCAGCACGCGCGGGTGATACATCACCTGCGAACGCACCAGCGCCGCTTCCACCGCGCGCGCCGCCCCGTCCGGCGTTTGCCCGTTCACCTGGATCGTGCCGCCCATCAGCAGCGGCATGCGCCCGTCGTCGCCCACCCGCGCCGTTTCGTCCATGTTCGGGGTGTCGAATACCTGCACGTGGAGCTCGTCGCCTGGCCCGATCAGCAGCGTATTCTGCGCCACCGCCCCGGCCCCGGTGGCGGCCCCGACCCCTGGGGTCACGCCCTGCCCCCATGCGCCCTGCCCCGGCTGCACCGCCGCGAACAAAACTCCCGCAGCCAATACCGTCCGCGCCGAAACACCTCGCCCATGGCCCCGGTGCAGCGAAACACCACCGGCGCGGAGCTTCCCGGCCGTCAATCGACGCAGGCAAAATGCACTAAACAGCCCCATAGGCCTCCTCTTGATCCACCCCGGCGCGATAACCGTAGAACCGCTGGTACGCCACGGAACTGTTTGCGATCCCGAGCAGCACGAGGTGGACCGGTTTCGCCCGGTCCACCGCACCCGCTGAACCCGTCGCACCCGTCGCGCCGGAACCAACCAGCAGTCCATACGCCCGGCGCAGCGCCGTCCGTGTTACCTGCCGCAGCGCCGCCACCTGCACCGTCGTGTCCGCGAGCCCGGCCAGCACCCCGGCATCCGCCGTGCCGCCCAGCACCGCCGGCGCCTCAATCACCACCGCGTCAAACTGCTCCCGCAGCTGCGCCAGCACCGTCCGCATTGCGTCCGAGTCCAGCAGCGCCGTCGGCGCCGCGGGCGTCGGCCCCGCCGGCAAAACGGACAGGTTCGCGATCCGTGGGTGCGCTCCCATCGCGTCCTCGAGCGTCCCCTCGCCGCCCAGCACAGAACTCAGCCCGCGATCCTCGGCAAGCCGAAGGCTTCGCGCCAGCGCGGGATGCCGCAGGTCGGCCTCCACCAGCACGGCGCGCCGGCCGGTCTCGGCCCAACTCGCCGCCAGCTCCAGCGCAAACGTGCGCGCCCCTTCCCCCGGAGTCGCACTCGTCACCAGCACCACCTTGTGCCGCTGGCCGCCGACCGCCAGCCGCGATCGCACCCCGTGCACCCCGTCCCGGTATGCCGCGCCCGCCTCCGCGTTCGGCAGCAATCCCAGCACCGGCATGCCGAGCCCTTCGGCGGAGTTTGCGCTGTGCAGCCGGTCGTCAAGTACGTCCAGGCCCAGCACCGCCAGCAACCCCAGTACCAGCCCCCCAATCAGCGCGCCACCCAGGATGAGCGGCACATTCGGCTGAGAAGGCTGAGAAGGCGCCATCGCCGGGTCCACCAGCGTCACCGTGTTCGACCGCAGTGCCTGCAGCACCCCGGCCTCTTTCAGCCGCCGCAGCAGGTCCTCGTATAAGGTCCGGCTTTCGTCCGCCTCCTGCCGCGTGATCATGTACGCGATCGCTTTGTTGTTGACCGTGTCGGCCTTGCCCTTCAGCGACGCATAGGTCTTTGCCGCGTCCTCGTACGTCTGGTTCGCGACCACGTAGTCGTTCCTGGCGCGCTCGCGAATCCGGTTCGTTTCCGCCGCGATCGAGTGCTCCAGCCCCGCGATGCTCGACTCCAGCTCCTGCCGGTGCGGGTAGGCCGGGCCAAACTTCACCTTGACCTGGTCCAGCTCCGCCTGCTGCACGCTTTCCTGTGCCCGCAGCGTTTGGATCGTCGCCAGCGAATTTGTAATCGAGCTTTGCGACCCGCCCGACATGCTGTTGCCCGCCAGGCTCGACAGCATTTCCGCGTCACCCGTTTGCGCCGCCTGAAAAATGGCCTGCTTCAGAATCCGGTTCTGCGCGGCCTCGTTCATCGTCGTCGCCGCGCGCTGAAACTGGTCCAGCACCACCGAGTAGGCCTGCTCGCGCCCTTGCGGGTCCGTCAGCCCGATCGAGTAAATTCCCGTTTCCCGCTGCATCGCAGCGACTTGCGCCTGCATCTGCTCGCTGCGCGTACGGAGGTCGGCCAGCTGCCGGCTCAGGGTTTCGCTTGCTTCTTCCGTCGCATGGAAGCGTGTCTCATAGCCGTAGTCCACGAGCCCCTTCACCAACTCGTTCACTACCGCGGCCGCCAGCTTCGGATCCGAGTTTGCATAGCTGATATTCAGCAGCCGCGTCCCCGGCTGCGGCTTCACCGCCAGTCGCTTGTGAAACACCTTCAGCAGCGCCGCTTCGCGTGCCGCTTTTTCCCCATCGGGGTCCGCCGCCCCCTGCCGCCTGCCGAACACGGCCCGCAGCGGGGCCATCACATCCGGCAGCCGCGAGTGGAAATCGTGCGAATCCCCCAGCTTCAACGCGTTGATCGTGCGTAAACCGAGCTGGTTCGACTGAAGAATGCCGGCCTGCGTTTGCAGCGTGATATCGGCGAGCAGCGCATCGCCCGCCCCCGGCTGGTTCCCCATCAGGCTGTCAGGGCTCAACCCGTCTGCCCCTTCCCGCTCCACCTGCACCGTGCCGGTCGCCACGTAGCGTGGTGTGCTCAGGAAGCAGAAAAGGACGGCCAGCAAAAACACCGACCCCCATATTGCGTAAAACAACCGCCGATGCCTCCCAAACATTTCAAGGAAATCGCGGAAGGAAAGTTCGGGTTCTTGGGAGCTGGATGCAGCCACATGTCCTCGTTAGGTAGGTGAATGGAGCAGGTTCTTTGCGAGCACTGCCCGCTCCCGACGACCCCCGGGCAGGGTTTTCACGCGCACGGACTCCCTGTCGCCTGTTGCCGGCTTTTGCAGCGGCAGGGTAGTCCATTGCCATGTCTGAGGAGGCCCGCTTGTTCAGGGGCAGGCTTGGAAAACTTCTTGTTTTCCGGCATTCTGGCCGGATTTAGGGCTGACTATAGCGCAGTCCTGGACGCCGGAAAGGGCAAAAACCCGCGCCGCATGTAACGGAGGTACTGTATCGCTGGACCTGCTTCTGTGCTAGCGCGCGTCTTCGCGGCGGATGGTCCCGGGGCGCGTCGCGCAAAGGGACGCCACTGACAGGCAAGCGCATCCAGCACTCTGGAACTCCGTCAGGAGCAAAGTGCCCGGCACAGCCTTTCGACCGAAGCTTCCAGCTGCTCCAGCCCTCGCCCAAACGCCGCATCCGTGCTCAGAAAGCTTTGCCCCGCCAGCACCGGCCGCAGCTGGGCAACTGCCTTGCGTACAAACCAGGGGTCCAACCGGCTGGCCGCCCGCACCGCTCTTCCTTGCCACCAGTTGGGGCGCTTCGGATGTGCCTGCGCCGGGTGCGGCCGGTAGCCTGCGCCCTCGTAGCGCTCCCTGAAGTCCCGGAGATACTGGTCCGGATTTTCGAGGTTGCCGACCATGGATGGAGGAGGCAACCCCTTTTTTCGCCCATCACGAATCAGGCTGCGGTGATACATCGTTTCTCGCGCGGCGGAGGGGGCAATGCGCACCGGCTTGTAGTCCATCCCCAGCGAAAGCGTCCAGTCTCTCCACTTAAACGGCAGCGCGTCCGGCGCAAACACCACCGGGATCCACGGCACCCGGATCGTGTCCGCCACAATCGCCCCGTGCATGGCCTCGGTCACCACCAGCCGCGCACGCGAAAACAACGCAAAAACCTTCTCCACCGGCCAGCGCGGGTCTACATACGTCAATCCCAGCTCCCCGGCTACATCCGCCCACGCGCCTCGGCTGGCCGAGTGATGGTGCGGCACCAGCAGCGTCAAATCCGGGTTCGGCACCCGCCGGATCAGCCCCGGAAGTTTCGCCAGCAGCGCTGCCCCATCGGTCGCCGCTGCTTCCGGCCGGCCGATCAGCGCCGCTGTCAGCGGCCCGCGCACCGCCAGGATGGTCCAGTCTGCCCAGTTTCCCGGCAGCGGCCCGTAACCCGCTCCCGACCCAATCACAAATACCCGCTTCCCTTCGGTTTCACCCAGCGAAGCCCGGTGGGAGTTGAAAATACTTCCCACCCCGATCAGCACCGCGTCCTCCTGCTCCCATACGCGGGCGGGCAACAGCTCGCGCCACAACATCTCGTTCAGGTCGTCCCCGAAGTTTCCCGCCGGGTCCCGGTAGTAAAGCAACTCCATATTGGCAGGGACCTCCATCTTTCCTTGGGCGAAGTCTTGGGACCTTCTAGAGCTTCCGGCCTCCGGAGCTTGGCCGCCGAAGCCCAAGCCTGAGAACCATTGGAACTTTGGGTACCAGCGGAGGCCTGACAGGGCCGCTCTATGCAACCGGGTCTCGTTCTTTTAACATAGAAGGCTTAAATAACAGGCATTACGTTGGGAAGAAACGATGCAATTGGCGCATTTTTGAGGTACTTTGTACTGGCGCGGAAGATAGGAAAGGGCCGCGAACTATGACTAAAGTCACAGGAGATCACGCGTCCTGACGAGATGTATGCGACTCATATGGAACGGGTGTCCGTGCCTCGGCGGTTCTTCTACCTTGCGCTTCGAGCGATCTCCGGCCTGTGAGCAACAAGGGCCGGACCACGGCGGAGCCATTCATTGAAGAGCAAATCTTTCCTCGACGCGAGCGCCAGAAACCTACGGGTGTCCGCTCCAGCGCCCTGCCCGGCAGACGCCCCGGAAGCTGGCAACGCCGCCCCGGAACCTGGCAACGCCGCCCCGGAACCCGGCAACGCCGTCCCGGTAGCCTTCCATCAGGCCTCTGGTCCAACCGCGAGTCCAACCCCAAATTCAACCGCAAGCCCGGTCGCCAACCAGGCCGCGGCACAACCACCGGCTCGGCCCTCGGAACAGCCCGGCGTTCCCTTCCGCGACCGTCTCAAGCGCCGCACAGGCCTTGACCGCGCCATTGCCTTTTCCATGCTCGGCCGGGGCTGGTCCGCCTTTGCCGGCATCCTCTCGGTCCTGCTCATCGGGCACTTTCTTTCCGCGCCGGAGCAGGGCTACTACTACACGTTTTCGAGCCTTGCCGCACTTCAGATCATCTTTGAGCTCGGCTTTTCGTTCGTTATCCTCCAGCTCGCCGCGCATGAGCGTGTCCACCTCGCTCCACGGCCCGATGGCTCCTTGCCGCCCGGCTCGCCCGCCTTTGCGCGCCTCGCATCCGTCCTCCAGCAGGCCGTGCGCTGGTACTCGGTCGCCAGCCTGTTCATGCTTTTCGCGCTTTCTGCCGGCGGCTGGTTCTTTTTCTCACGCCGCGCTTCCCCGGTCGCCTGGCAACTTCCCTGGTTTCTGGTTGTCCTCGCCTCCTCCTGTACCTTTCAGATCGACCCCGTGGTCTCCTTCCTGGAGGGCTGCGGCCGGGTTGTCGAGGTCGGCCGGCTTCGCTTGTCGCAAGCCATGCTGGGCAACTTTCTCGCCTGGTGCGCGCTGCTGCTCCACCACGGCCTCCTCGCCCCGTTCGCGCTGATCGCCGGCCAGGCCGTCGTGGGCGTTGTCTTTCTTCACGGGTACCGCCGCCTCCTTTGGCCGCTCCTGCGCGCCCCCGCCGGCGAGCACGCCGTGCCGTGGGCTACCGAAATCTGGCCCTTCCAGTGGCGCATCGCTGTCTCCTGGGCCAGCTCCTACTGCATCCTCCAGCTGCTCAACCCCATCCTGTTTTTGTTTCGCGGTCCAGCAGAAGCAGGGCGCCTTGGCATGTCGGCCTCCATCTGCAACTCGCTTGGCGCTGTCGCCCTTGCCTGGATCACCACCAAGGCCGCCCCCTTCGGCGCGCTTATCGCCCGCCGCCGCTTTGCCGAGCTCGACACGCTCTTTTTTCGCGCCCTCCGCCAATCCACAGCGCTTCTGGCCACCGCTGGCGCTGGATTTCTGCTGCTGCTTGCCGCCCTGCTCCACCTGTACCCGCGGATCGCTGCACACGTCGTGCCGCTTCCTCTTTTTGCCCTGCTGCTGCTTACGCTCCTTTGCACCCACCTCACCGTCGCCGAGGCCTACTACCTCCGCGCCCACAAAAAGGAGCCGTTTCTCTTCTTTTGGGTCGCTATTGCCGTGGTCGCCGCCCTCACCATGACCGTTTTGGCCCGGCGATGGGGCACCGCCGGCATCACGGTCGGCTACTTCCTGTGCGCCGGCCTGCTTCGCTGCAGCGCTGCCACCTATGTTTTTGTTCGCAAGCGTGCCGAGTGGCACGCACCTATCGAAGCCCCTCTCGCTGATCCGCTGACCTGACTCACGTGGCAGACTCGCTTGCCTTGCACGTTCGTGGTGCCGCACCAGCTCACTCACGAGCGTTCTCAACAACCTGCAAGGTGCCGACGCCCCGGGTAAGACTCGCAACCAAGGCGGGCTCACACCAGCGGCTTAGAGACCGCCCCTCATAAGTCGGTCTTTCCTGCCACCTACGGGGGACTTCCCCAGGCTGGCCGCCGCGCTTGATCCGTGTCCCATTTTGTAACTCAGGCCTGTTTCGGGAATAAGCGACCTTTAAGATCACTTTCTACCCAAACGAGCTATGGCACTCTCGCCCGGCTACCCATACTCTGCGGACATGCTTGCTCAGTTGCGCTCCTATCCTCTCCGGGTTCTCGCCGTTCTTGCCTTTGGTGCGCCAATCGGCTGCGTCCACCCGGGCGCCGTCGCCACCTCACCCGCGGGAGCCAACGCTTCCCTCCCGGCACCCTCCTCCATCCCCGCCCCTGTTGCCACGCCCGTTCCAATCGCGGCGCCGGCCCCTACCGGCAGCACCACGTCCGGCAGCCCCGCGCCCACTGCCGTGCAGGCTGCTCAGCTGCCCATTCCCGCCGCCAACAGCTGCGTCTCGCGCTTTGACCAGTTCTATGCCGCCGAGCCCGGCGTTTATGCCTTTTGGGCCCTATGCGAGCCCGGCATCAACGCCAACCTTTACGACTACGCCGGCTCCTACGACTTCAACCGCCAATCCGGTACCTGGGGCTCCGGCCAGGTCGTCGGCGGCCAGCCCAGCCCCGTCAATGACGGCGAATCGGCTTCCCGTGTCGCCCCTGCCATGTCTTACGTGGAGGCACAAGACCTGCCGCTCAACACCCACGCCGGCACTGTGGCCGCCTGGGTCAGCGTCGGGCTGCCTGGCGCTTACCCCGCTACCGCCGTCTTTCTGGGCTCGGTTGTTGGCGCTTCGCAGGTAGCACTCACCGCCCAGGGCCAGTCCGGCAACGTGTGCTTTGGCGCGACTTTCGGCGCCGCCGCCGGCACCCCCGCCACCGTCACCGACAACTGCACCACCGCGCCCGACCGGTGGCACCGCCTGGTTATGACTTGGTCGGCCCCGCCCCAAACCTCCGCCGGTACGCTTTCCCTGTATGTCGACGGCAGCCTCAAGGCTACTGCGCCTTTTTCCGGCGCCCTCGATAACTCCCTGTTCTTCTACCGGCTGTTTCCCGGCTGCTGCAACTCCGCCGACGCCATGTCGCTGGCCAAGGTTGTTATAGCCAACCAGGCCTGGTCCGCCAGCCAGGTGCAGGCTGACAGCAGCCCGGTGCTGCCCACCTATCCCACCGGCGGCGTTTCCATTTCCACCCAGCCACTCGGCACCATTCACGCCGACATCCTTGGCTACCAGGACAACAACTCCAATCTGCTCGCCCCCGACCGGTCAGCCGCCCTCATGAGTGGCCTGTCTTCGGCCGGCATGCGCTCCCTCCGCTATGGCAGCGGCACCTCCGGCATCCTCGCCGATACCGTCAGCTGGAACGGCTCCGCGTCCTGTGCGGGCCAGCGCGGCGTCACCACCGCCTCCCCCAGCGCGTCCAGCGGCAATCGCCTTGATACCTATCTCCCGCAGGTCGCCCAGCCGCTCAACCTCCACATTGGCTACACGGTCAATTACGGCAGCAATCCTCCCTACTGCGACGCCGGCGGCGATCCCAACGCCAACGGGGCCGCCCTGGTCGACTACGCCAACAATCTTAAGCACTACGGCATACGCTACTGGGAGATCGGCAACGAGCAGTACAACGGCGGCTCGAGCGAGCTCGACCTCCATCCACACCCTGCCGACGGCGTGAGCTACGCCGGTTACGAAAACAGCTTCTACTCCGCCATGAAGGCGAAAGACCCGACGATCCAGATCGGCGTTCCCATTGGTTTCGCCAACTACGGCTGGCAAACCAAGTGGGATTTGCCCGTGCTCCAGTCCGCTTCCTATGACGCGATCGTTTGGCACAACTACCCGATGCAGGACCCCATCACCGACGGCGCCACCCTGTACGGAGACCGGGTCGCCTCGAACCTCCTCCGCACCCGCGGCGCGCTGCTGGCCCTTGGAACCGAGCTGCTCAACGCCGGCAAATCCCCCGACAGCATCTGGGTTACCGAGTGGGACGGCGACGTCCAGGGCAATCTCTGGTCGCAGCAAAGCCTCGGCGCGGTGATGCCCCTGTTCGCCGCCACGCAGCTGGCCGAGTACATGCAGGCCGGCGTCCCCTACGCTGCCTGGCTCGCCCAGGGCTCCGGCTCAGCCTGCCTCCAGTTCAACTTCGACTACAGCGCCCCCAATAGCTACAGCTGGCTCAACTGCGGCGGCACGTTTCTCACCTATGAAGGCGCGGTTCCCGGCGAGATCGCCGTTGGCCTCAAGCCCGGCGACCTGGCGCCCGCCGCCCACGCGTTCCAGCTCCTGTCCCAGAGCGGCTTTGTGCAGGAAGGCGAGCATATGCTGCGCGTTTTTCTCGACACCGGCAACGCCCCCTGGCTCCAGGCCTACGCCGCCACCCACGGCTCCGGTACTGCCGTACTGCTCATCAACCGCGACCGCGACAACGCCCACGCCGTCCCCGTGCAGCTCGGTGGAGCGGCAAGCGGCACCTCCCTCCAGACCTGGACCTACGGTCGCGCCCAGTACGACAGCATCCGTACCGGTAACTGGGAGGCCCCGCCCGTCCAGACTGCCGCCGGTGTCTGGACCGGACCCGTCACGCTTTCACTTCCACCCTGGAGCATCACCGTCGCCATCCTCAAGTAGCCTGCCGGCCCGCCCTCGCCCCGAGCCCCCTCCGACCCAACCTGGGTCGGAGGGGGCTCAGGCAGTACCCTTAAGCCCTAAACAAACACCAGGCATTGCGGCTTTTCGATCCCCACCGACACACTCTGCTTGCCGAGCATCCCGGTCCGCGGATTCCTTGGCCATATCTCGATCGTGTCCGAGTCCTGGTTCGCCGTCAGCAGCCAACGTTCCGTCGGGTCCAGCGTCATGTGCCGCGGCGTCTTGCCTTCCATCGTTGAGCGTTCCATCCCGCTCAGCTCGCCCGTCTTTTCATCAACCTGGAAGCGGTACACCCCGTCATAGAATCGATCCGCCGCGTACAGGAATTGTCCCGCCCGGTCCAGCACTACCTCGCACGCCTGCGAGCGGCCGGTAAAGCCCGTCGGCAGCAGCGACACCTGCTGTCGCATGGTCAACTCACCCCGCCCTTCGTCCCACCCCAGCAGCAGGACCTCCGAGCTCAGCTCGGTGACACAATACGCCCAGCGCCCATTCGGGTGAAACGCAAGCGCCCGCGGTCCCGAGCCCGCCGGGGCCGTCCACTGCCCATGAGCCGTCATTTTCGCCGTGGCTGCATCGAGCGCGTACACATGAATACAGTCCAGCCCCAGATCGTTAAACAGCGCCCACCGCCCACCCGGCGATCCCGTCGCCCGGTGCGCATGCGAGGCTTCCTGCCGCTCTTTATTTCGCTTTCGATCCGGCCCCGTCCCTGTGAATTGAAAGTGCGACGCCATTGCCCCGATCCGCCCATCCGTGCCGACCGGAAACGACGACACGCTGCCCCCGCCATAATTCGCGCACAGCAGCACCCGTCCCGTCGCATCCAGCCCCACGTGGCAGGTCCCCGCTCCCCCGGCCTCCTCGGTATTTACAGGCACCAACTCCACCCGGCCCGCGTCCGAAGAGGCCCCGACTACCACCCGAAAACTTGAAACCCCACCTTCCGCTCCGCCCGAAGCCGCATCCGTTTCATTGGCCGTAAACAGCAGCTTCCCGTTGCGTGAAAGCACCAGAAACGTCGGCATCCTCGCTGGGGCCAGCAATCCCAGCGGCTTCAGCCCGCCTGTTGCTGCATCCCATCGGAAACCATAAATGCCCCGGCTCGTCCCACCCGTTTGTGTTCCCACCAGCAACGTGCTCCCGGCAGGTTGCTGCGCCGGCAAGCCTTCCACGCTCAACAATGGCAGCATCGTCCCTATCCCCTTCAAAAACCGTCTCCGGTCCAAACGTTCCATGGCAATCCGCCTCTTCCTGCTTTCAAATGTAATGCCCGGATCGGACGGACGCGGCCGCACTGATCCTCCGGAAGTCGCATTGTGAGAGCAACGCGCTAACGCCGCACCTATGCTTTCCTGTTGTAGAGGAACTTACAGGGCGCATCCTCCCGCCTGTCGCCGCAGCTTGCTGATCTAGCGACCTCCTAAGATGCAGTAAGATCCGGGTCAGCGACCTTGAGCTTCCAACGGCTGGACCGCAACTGAGTTAAAGATTTCGGGATTAAACGAGTTTGTCACTCACAAGCGCCGATTCTGCTTGAAGCGGGATCGGCCAAACGCATCTTCAGTGTGGCCTTTGATGCCATGGCTGCCTGTCATTCACCACTCTGGCTTGCGGGCTGGCAAGGGAGGTAAGTGCTGCCCCGTCCTCAATAACACCTACGCGGTTGCGTGACGCGGCGAGACAAATCGCAGCACACGTCATACCCAAGGTCTACTTAGAAACTCAATTCATTCAGAGCAAGTGCAGCGAGAACACCAATCAGGGTTGAGCGAGGTGTTTGCTATCCCTCTTAACGTATTCCTTCGTTCACAAACGCGAATGGCTCAAGCTATGGATCGGCCTGAGCCATTCGCACGCGGAAGCGAGCGCTTCAAAGTCTCGACTGCTTGGATATCAGCCCTTACTTCTCCTGAGTCAAGGCGCGTGAAGCCGTCCTTCTTCAACAAGGACGCCGCGGCTCAATTCTACAAGCATGCCCTGTCAAAACGCTCAGAACCCCCCGGCCAGCTCCGCCGCCACCGATACCTGCTCTACCCGGTGCGCCCGCACCCGCTCCGCCAACGCATACTTCAGCGCATCCACCCCTTCGCCCGTCACCGCTGAAAACACAAAAAACGGCAGCTTCCGCCGCTTCGCCATCGCCTGCAGTTTCTTCAGCTTCGCCGGGTTCGCGACGTCCGCCTTCGACGCCGCCAGCAGCACCGGTTTTTCTCCGAGCCCCGCGCCAAACGCCCGCAGTTCCTCAGTGATCACCCGAAAGTCCTCCACCGGGTCCTCGCGCCCGCTCCCATCCGACACATCCACCAGGTGCAGCAGCACCCCGGTCCGCTCGATATGCTTCAGGAACTGCACCCCCAGCCCCGCGCCCGCGTGCGCCCCCTCGATCAGGCCCGGCAGGTCCGCCACCACGAAGCTTTCCTCGTGCGGCGCTTCCCCCACCGTCACCACCCCCAGGTTCGGCTCCAGCGTTGTGAACGGGTAATCCGCGATCTTAGGTCTGGCCGCTGAAATTCGCGAAATCAGCGTCGACTTGCCCGCGTTCGGATACCCGACCAGCCCCACATCCGCCAGCAGCTTCAGCTGCAGCCGAAGCGCGAACTCTTCGCCCACAAACCCCATCTCGTGCTCGCGAGGCGCCTGGTGCGTCGGCGTCGCAAAATGCTGGTTGCCCCGTCCGCCGCGACCCCCGTGCGCCACCACGACCCGCTCATCCGGCGCGCGAAAATCGTGGATCAGCTCGCCCGTCTCATCATTGAACAGCGCCGTTCCCACCGGAACCTTCAGCACAATGTCCGCGCCCTCGCGACCCGAGCAGTTCGACCCTTCGCCATGCCGCCCCCGCTCTGCCTTGTGCTCCGGGTTGTACCGGAAATGGATCAGCGTATTGTGCCGCTGGCTTGACTCCATCACCACGTCGCCGCCGCGACCCCCATCGCCGCCCGAAGGACCTCCCTTCGGCACGAACTTTTCCCGCCGAAACGCCATGCAACCATTACCGCCGTCACCGGCCTTTACTCGAATTCTGGCTTCATCGATAAACATATGTGTTTCTCTAGTCTAGCCAATCCGAAGTTGCTTTAAGACCGGCAGCCTGCTCGCCTCCTCAATAGGGAAGAGCCGACTGCCCGATCACTATGGTTCCAGCCGTCGCGCAGTGCGACCGCAGCCTCGTCACGAAACGAGGTCTGCTCCTCCGCGCGCCGTTCTACCTGTTCCACTTCTGTCCCCCGGCGCGTCCCGGGAGCTTTTAACGCTTGCTGACCCAT
>CAXTYP010000019.1:0-16758 GCA_964248435.1 uncultured Acidobacteriaceae bacterium
AGCTCTTCCTTCCAGTCGACACCAAGCAGGAGGGAGCCGGGAGCCCCGGTTGGAATCGGCATCTGTTCAGCCGCATGCACGGCGAGGGCCGCCGGACGGATGAACTTTTGCGCCGGGGCCAGGGTGAACAGGCAGGCGACCACGCCAGATGCCGCCAGCATGCGCTGTTGGACCCTTGTTAAGGCAGGCGCTGCCGAAGCCGCCAGCAGGGCCCCGATCCACAGAACAAAAATCAGGCGGGTGCTGAAGTCCCAGGAACCATTCACCTCGTTCGGCAGAATGGAAACGCTGGCAGCTAAAATAACCGTTCCCAGAAAGGCGGTGGTGCCGAGGTTGGGCCGGCGGTGGCGCAGAGCCTCCCACGCCGATCTTCCGCCAACCCACAGGGCACCGGCAAAGATGGCATAAAGGCACAGCCGGTATCCGTCGATCCATAGGTCGAGCGAACGGCTGTTATAGGGCGAAATGCCGGTCAGCAGCAAGGACGTGGTAAAGAACTGGCGGTTGAACCGGATCAGGGAAAGCGTGTGTTGCGTCCTGCTGCTATCGACCGCCAACAATGGGTAGCAAACGGCCAGGCAGGACAGCAGGAGTGCAAGAGGCTGCAGGCGCCGCTGACCGAACCATTGTCGAATCAGGACAGGGCGCGGGCGCAACACGGCGGACAGGAGCAGGTCGAAGCCGCAAAAAGCGATGAGCAGGAGCATGGGAATGGGGTGGGTGACGGCCAGCAACAGCAGCAGGAGGACAAAGCCGACCAGGTGCCACCAGCCATTTTGCCGGGGCAGACGCTGCCAGAAACCCATGCAAAGCAGAAACAGCCCGATGCCCAGGGTGTAGTTGTAAAAGCCCATCAGCAGGGGCCAGGAAAAGATGACCGGGGCGAAAAGGAGCGACATCCATCGCCCGGCTGGTCCCACACCCTCGGCGGCGAAGCGCAGCCCGGCTGCCAGGCAGATCAAAACCAGGCAGGTGTAAAGCTTTTCCGCAAGATCGTAGGAGAAAAGGTGAAACAGCCCCAGGAGACTGACATATTGCGTTGCATAAGGCGGAAAGGGGTGGCGGATGCGATACACGTTGTAGGTTTCGCTATGCCTGAGCAGCGAGTCCAGAACATGCACGTAGTAGCGGTGCATGGGCCCATCCTGGGTGGGGAAAACAGGCAAGGAAAGCACCCAGGCGCATAATGCCCCGAGGATTGCGACAAAGCACAAGGTAGGCAAGCGGGAGTGCAGGGTTTGGGAGTTCTGATGCATCTGGCTCCTTGTAGACGTGGCTTACCCGGGAACAGCGAGGCAAGCTGAGTGAGTTCAACGGCGTTGAATGCTACACCGAGGCAGGCAAATGCTGCTCCCGGGAGGCCGGTTCGCCTCCAGGAGCTACGTCCTGGTCCGGATGGCGCTCGCGCCTCACCCACAAAAGGACCAGTGCTGCCATGGTCAAAAGCCCACTGTAGAACTGCGCGCGCACGATGGGGAATAGCCGGTACTTTTGCAGCACGCCTCCCAAGGTTTGCGTGTCGAAGTTCAGCGCAAGGACCACAAGGATCAGTGCAAGAAGAAGAACGGAACGCTTACGGAGGAACTCGTCCAACATGATCATGAGCGGCACTACAAGAAGGATGTAGTAGTGGGTCCAGGACAACGGCGCGAAAACAACAGCAGCCAAAAGAGCCAGCACAGCACCATACGGCGGCACGACGGGGCCGGCCTGCTCGGACCGCCGGTCCAGCAAGCCGCCCAATGCTGTAAAAGCAACGGTGAGAAGGGTGGAAAGCCACTTCATGGCTGGAGGCAGGGGAAAGCTATGCCAAAGTTGTTGCTCGGCCACCGGGTAATGCCCGGCGAGCACAAAGGCCGCAAGCGACTGGTTGTTCCAGGAGACCAGCAGCATGTTGGAGATCTGCGAAAGGTTATGGAGAAAGATGAGGTTCAAGGGCAGTCCCGTGCTGAGGAGACTTGCTGCAACAAGAAGGGCGGAAAAACCCACGAAAGACACTGCGGCGCGCGTTTGCCGGTTGATCAGCCAGTACAGGAGTAAAAACCCAGGAGTGATTTTAATGGCCGCCGCGATGGCGAGCAGGAGCCCGGCGGAAACCGGCGCCCCCCGGCGTGCCAGCAGCAGCGCGCCGATGGTCAGCAGAACAAAGATCATGTGTGTCTGCGTGAGCATAAAGGCGTACTTGTAGGCTTCTGTCAGGTAAAGAGCTGCGCAGATCAAGGCGATCCACCCGGGGTGGAAGGTGCGCGGAGCCCAGAACCGGGCCACGAGCCAGATGGTTCCCATGAGCGAAAAGCTGAGCAGAAAAAGAAAAAGGCCGTTGAAAACCGGAAAAGAAAGACTGGTGCAAAGGGGCCGGATGGAAAAAGCCCACAAGGGCGTTTGCACGTAAGGATGGAGGATGCGCACGGCCGAAAAGCCGGTGGCGGCGGCCAGGTGGTCCCAGACAGGATCGGAGACGCGGTCGTAATTCACGGGATCGCGGCTGTAAACGTGGTCAATCTGGTGGGCGGCCAGCAGTCGGCAGCCGTAGTACGACGAAGAAAGGTCGGCTCCCGGGGAAGAAAGGTGACGAACAGCGCTCAGCAGAGCAAACAAGAAAAGCACAACAATTACGGCGAGCTGGCTGTTTCGTTTCATCTACCACCGTGCAGGACTGAAGAACAGGATGTACTGCTGCCAAGCGAGATGCGCCGGCGGACTGCTACCTCGCTGACTCGGGACCGCGGGAGCCACTGACAGATCCACCGCCACCGGCTTGAGGAACGAGCCCAGACTACTACAAACACCCGGGGAAAACTCAGTCGGAAGCATGCCCTAATACGCGACAAAGGCCCGGCTTGCGCCGGGCCTTTGTCGGTTTGGAAGAAACCAGCGGCTTACTCGGACGCGGCCAGTTCCTCGGCCTCGCCTTCCTGACGCATGATCTCGAGCTCGCGCTCTTCGGCCTCGTGCTGGGCCGCGACCTCCTGCTGTACGCGCTCCGCCGCTTCTTCAAGCTCAGGCGACAGCTGGATGTTGCGGTAGTACTCCATGCCCGTGCCGGCAGGGATGAGCCGTCCAACAATGACGTTTTCCTTGAGCCCGCGCAGGTTGTCGACGGCGCCGTTGATGGACGCCTCGGTCAGCACACGCGTGGTCTCCTGGAAGCTCGCGGCCGAGATAAAGCTGTCGGTCGAAAGCGACGCCTTGGTGATGCCGAGCAGCAGCGGTTTGCCGGTGCAAGGGCGGCCGCCTTCGATCGCAATGCGGTCGTTTTCGGCGCGGAAGCGGAACCGGTCCACCTGCTGCTCGAGCAGGAAGTTGGAATCGCCGACCTCGTCGATCTTGACCCAGCGCAGCATCTGCCGGACGATCGTCTCGATGTGTTTGTCCGAGATCGTGACGCCCTGCAAGCGGTAGACTTCCTGGATTTCGTTGACCAGAAACGCTTGAAGCGCGTTCTGGCCAAGAACCGCCAGGATGTCGTGCGGGTTCAGCGGGCCGTCCATCAACGGATCGCCGGCGCGCAGTTTTTCGCCTTCCTGCACGTTGACGTGAACACCGCGTGGCACGGAGTATTCCTTTTCCTCGCCGCTTTCCGCCGTTACGTAGATCTTGCGCTGACCCTTGGCCACTTCGCCGAACCGGACCACGCCCTCGATCTCCGAGATGATGGCCGTTTCGCGGGGCTTGCGGGCTTCGAACAGCTCGACCACACGCGGCAAACCGCCGGTGATGTCCTTGGTGCGGGTGGTTTCGCGTGGAATCTTCGCCAGGATGTCGCCCGGAAAGACCTCCTCGCCGTCCTGCACCATCAGGTGAGCACGGCTCGGCATCAGGTAGCGCTTGTCCTTTTTGCCGTCGGCCTTGATCAGGATGGTGGGCTGGCGCTTTTCATCCGGAGCATCCGAAACGACCAGCCGTGAAAGCCCGGTGACCTCGTCCACTTCGTCGTTGAGCGTGATGCCTTCCTGCAGATCCTTGAACTGGACGGTTCCGCCCACTTCCGTCAGGATCGCAAAGGTATACGGATCCCACTCGGCGAGTGACTGCCCGAGCGCGACTTGCTGCCCTTCCTCGACCTTGAGCTTGGCGCCGTAGACGATCTGGTAGCGTTCCTTCTCGCGGCCACGATCATCAATGATCGCGACGCTTCCCGAACGGTTCATCGCGACCGTGTCGCCCGACTTGGACTTGACGGAGACGACGTTGATGAAGCGGACCGTGCCGACGTTTTTCGCGTCGAGCTTGGACTGCTCGTTAACGCGCGACGCCGTGCCGCCGATGTGGAAGGTACGCATGGTGAGCTGCGTGCCCGGCTCGCCGATGGACTGTGCCGCGATGACGCCGACGGCTTCGCCCAGCTCGACCAGCCGGCCCGAGGCGAGGTTGCGCCCGTAACAAAGGATGCAAACACCGCGCTTGGATTCGCAGGTGAGCACGGAGCGAATCTTGACACGCTCAATGCCCGCGGCCTGGATCGCCGAGGCGAGGTCCTCGGTGATCTCCTGGTTGATGTCGACGATGGCGTTGCCTTCAAAGTCCTTGATGCGCTCGAGGGAGACGCGGCCGATGATGCGGTCGCGCAACGGCTCGATGATCTCGCCGGACTCGACGATGGGCATGACGTAGATGCCGTCGGAGGTGCCGCAATCGAACTCGGAAACGATGACGTCCTGCGCCACGTCGACCAGGCGGCGCGTCAGGTAGCCCGAGTCGGCGGTTTTGAGCGCCGTATCGGCCAGACCCTTGCGAGCGCCATGGGTCGAGATGAAGTACTGCAACACCGTCAGGCCTTCACGGAAGTTGGCCGTGATGGGCGTTTCGATGATTTCACCCGACGGCTTCGCCATCAGTCCGCGCATGCCGGAAAGCTGGCGAATCTGCTGCTTGGAACCGCGGGCGCCGGAGTCGGCCATGATGTAGATCGGGTTCATGGCTCCTTCCTTGTCCGCTTTTTTCATGTTGTTGAACATCTCGTCGGCGACGCGATCGGTGACGCCCGACCATAGCTGCGTGACCTTGTTGGAACGTTCGAGATTGGTGATCGAACCGTCAAGGTACTGCTGCTGCATGGCGACGACCTGGCGCTCGGCATCGCGCACAACGGTGTACTTCGACTCCGGGATGACCATGTCGTCGAGGCCTACGGAGAGGCCGGAACGGGTGGCGTACTGGAAGCCGAGCTCCTTGATGCGATCGAGTGCCTTGACGGTGACTTCGAGGCCGAGGTTGAGATAGCAGTAGTTGACCATCTGGCCGATGCCCTTTTTCTTGAGCAGGCCGTTGATGAAGGGGAAGCCTTCGGGGAGCGCATCGTTGAGGATGGCGCGGCCGACCGAGGTGTTGATGAATTGCTTGTTGAACTCGACGGGCTCGGTGTGCAGGAGGTCCTGATCATCGTAGGCCGTGGTCATGTCGAGCACCATGCCGGTGTAACGCAGACGAATGGGCGTGAGCGTTTCGACCTGCTTGGCTTCGAGGGCCATGATCACTTCTTCGATGTTGGCGAAGACGCGACCTTCGCCGCGGGCACCGGGCTTGGTCTTGGTGAGGTAGTAGAGGCCGAGCACGAGATCCTGCGTGGGGACCGTGATCGGGGCGCCGGATGCGGGCGAAAGGATGTTGTGCGAGGCCAGCATCAGGACCGAAGCTTCGATCTGCGCTTCGGGTGAGAGCGGGATGTGCACGGCCATTTGATCGCCGTCGAAGTCGGCGTTGAAAGCGGTGCAGACGAGCGGATGGATCTTGATGGCCTTGCCTTCGACGAGCACGGGCTCAAAGGCCTGAATGCCGAGGCGATGCAGGGTTGGGGCGCGGTTCAGCAGGACCGGGTGGTCCTTGATGACCTCTTCGAGGATGTCCCAGACAATGGGGTCCTGCTGCTCGACCATTTCCTTGGCTTGCTTGATGGTGGTGCAGTGGCCGGTCTGTTCGAGGCGGTGGTAGATGAAGGGCTTGAAGAGCTCGAGCGCCATCTTTTTGGGCAGGCCGCACTGGTGCAGCTTGAGCTCGGGGCCGACGACGATGACCGAACGTCCGGAGTAGTCGACGCGCTTGCCCAGCAGGTTCTGACGGAAGCGGCCCTGCTTGCCCTTGAGGGTGTCGGAAAGCGACTTGAGCGGGCGGTTGTTTGCACCGCGCAGCACGCGACCGCGACGGCCGTTGTCGAAAAGCGCATCGACGGCTTCCTGCAGCATGCGCTTTTCGTTCCGCACGATCACCTCGGGCGCATGGAGGTCCATGAGCTTCTTGAGGCGGTTGTTGCGGTTGATCACGCGGCGGTACAGGTCGTTCAGATCGGACGTGGCAAAGCGGCCGCCGTCAAGCGGGACCAATGGCCGTAATTCCGGTGGAATTACGGGAATAACGTCGAGAATCATCCACTGCGGCTTGTTGCCCGACTTGCGGAAAGCCTCGACGACCTTGAGGCGCTTCGAGTACTTGAGGCGCTTCTGGAGCGAGGTTTCGGTCTTCATGCGCTCGCGCAGTTCGATCGAAAGCTCCTGGATCTCGACGCGCTTGAGCAGCTCCTTAATGGCCTCGGCACCCATCATGCCCTTAAAGCCCGACGGACGGTACTGCTGGTCGAGCTCGCGGAACTTGGTCTCGTCCTTGATGATTTCGCGCTCTTTCACGGGCGCATCGCCTGGATCGACCACGACGTAGCTCTCGAAGTAGAGAACCGCTTCGAGGTCGCGGAGCGAGATGTCGAGCAGGTGTCCGATACGCGAGGGCAGGCCCTTGAAGAACCAGACGTGCGAGCAGGGGCTCGCGAGCTCGATGTGACCGAGACGCTCGCGGCGGACCTTCGATAGAGTGACCTCGACGCCGCATTTATCGCAGATGACGCCGCGGTGCTTCATGCGTTTGTACTTGCCGCACAAGCACTCCCAGTCGGTGACCGGGCCGAAGATGCGGGCACAGAACAGGCCGTCGCGCTCCGGCTTAAAGGTGCGATAGTTGATGGTTTCGGGCTTGGTCACCTCGCCATGCGACCAGGAACGAATCTTTTCAGGGGACGCGAGCTGAATGCGGATCGCGTCGAAATCGGTGATCGGGCCGGAAAGTTCAAATGGGCTGGAACGGTACACGGGTGTTCCTCCTCGGGCGCTCGCAGGCGCTTTAGGTCCCGGGGCTCTGGTGTGTGTGGGTCGCCGCTCGCCCCCGGGAGCATGGCTCACGGAACAGCGACCCCTTTGCTGCAAATCGAATCGCCAGCCTCGAAGCTCCGCGCGGAGTTGTGCAACTTCGCGCGAAGCCCCGAAGGGCCGAGAACGGTCCGAAGGACCTAGTCGGCGGCGGCCAGCATTGGCTCCGGCTGCTTTTTGGAGCCGTCCAGGTCTTCCTGCTTCATCAGCTCGACATCCAGGCACAGAGCCTGGAGCTCGCGGATCAGCACGTTGAACGACTCGGGCACGCCGGGTTCGATCGCCGCTTCACCCTTGACGATCGCCTCGTAGATCTTGGTGCGGCCAAACACGTCGTCGGACTTCGCGGTGAGCAGCTCCTGCAGGATGTAGGCGGCACCATAGGCTTCCAGTGCCCACACTTCCATCTCTCCGAAGCGCTGCCCGCCGAACTGCGCCTTGCCGCCCAGCGGCTGCTGGGTGATGAGCGAGTACGGTCCGATCGAGCGGGCGTGGATCTTGTCGTCGACCAGGTGCGACAGCTTGAGCATGTAGATGTAGCCGACCGTGACCGGCTGCTCGAACTGGTCGCCCGTCATGCCGTCGAACAGCGCCGTTTTGCCCGAGCTCGGCAGCCCTGCCGCCTTCAGCAGTGCCTTGATCTCGGTTTCGCGCGCGCCGTCAAAGACCGCCGTGCCGAACCAGATGCCGCGCTTCATGCCAAGGCCGACGCGCATCACCTGCTCGTCGTCGAGCTCGAGCAGCTGACGCAACGCGGCCGTGCCCGCGAACGCTTCCTTGAACACTTCGCGGACCTTGTTCGCTCCTTCGTGCTCTTCCTGGTGCTGTTGCACGAGCGCGGCGACCTTTTTGCCCAGCTCATACGCGGCCCAGCCCAGATGCGTTTCAAGGATCTGCCCGACGTTCATACGCGAAGGCACGCCGAGCGGGTTGAGAACGATCTCGACCGGGGTGCCGTCGGGCAGGTACGGCATGTCTTCCTCGGGAAGAATGCGCGCGATCACACCCTTGTTGCCGTGGCGGCCGGCCATCTTGTCCCCGACACTCAGCTTGCGCTTCATGGCGATGTAAACCTTGACCAGCTTGATCACGCCGGGCGACAGTTCATCGCCCTTTTGCAGCTTGCCGATCTTGTCGTTGGTGATCTTGCGCAGCACATCGATCTGGCGCGAGGTCATCTCCTCGATCTCGTCGATCTGCTCATTCACGCGCGGGTCTTTGTCGTTGTAGCGAATGCGCTTGAGGTTCTTGGTCGAGATGAGCTCAATCGTTTCGCGATCAAGGATCATGCCCTTCGACAGGAGGCGCTTGTTGGTGCGCTCGTCGTGGAGGTCGGCCTGGACTTCCTTGCCGCCCAGGATCATTTCAAGCCGCTTGAGACGCTCGTCGGTGAGAATACGAATCTCATCGGCAAGGTTTTTCTCAAGCTTCGCGACCTGTTCGGTCTCGATCTGCAAGGCGCGCTCGTCCTTGTCCTGCCCCTTGCGGGAGAAGATGCGGACGTCAACCACCGTGCCCTCGATACCCGGGGGGCACGTCAGCGACGCATCGCGCACATCGCCGGCCTTTTCGCCGAAGATGGCGCGCAGCAGCTTTTCCTCTGGCGTGAGCTGGGTTTCACCCTTGGGCGTCACCTTGCCGACCAGGATGTCGTTGTGGCGGATCTTGGCACCGATGCGGATCACACCCGACTCGTCCAGGTCACGCAGTGCGTGCTCGGAAACATTGGGGATGTCGCGAGTGATCTCTTCCGGCCCCAGCTTGGTGTCGCGCGCCTCGATTTCGAACTCCTCAATATGGACCGAGGTGTAGTAGTCGTCGCGCACGAGCTTTTCCGAGATCAGGATCGCGTCTTCGAAGTTGTAGCCGCGCCACGGCATAAAGGCGACCAGGACATTGCGGCCCAGCCCGAGCTCGCCCTGCTCCGTGCAGGGTCCGTCCGCTATGACCTGCCCCTTCAGCACGCGGTCGCCCTTGCGGACGATCGGCTTCTGGTTGATGCAGGTGTTCTGGTTGGAGCGCTTGAACTTGATGAGCTGGTAGATGTCGGAGCCGACCTCACGCGAAAGCTGCGTGGGGTGGTGCTCGCCTTCGACACGGATGATGATGCGCTCGGAATCGACCGAGTCGACCACGCCGTTACGACGTGCCGAGATGACCGCGCCCGAGTCGCGTGCCGTGACCCCTTCCATGCCGGTGCCGACAAACGGAGCTTCAGCCACCAGCAGGGGCACGGATTGCCGCTGCATGTTGGCGCCCATCAGCGCGCGGTTGGCGTCATCGTGCTCCAGGAACGGAACCAGGGAGGCAGCGACGGAGACAAGCTGCTTGGGCGAAACGTCGACATAATCGATCTCGTCGCGCGAGACCAGGACGAAATTGCCCTGGCGGCGTGCATTGACAAGCTCGGCGGTGATGCGGAGCTCCCCATCGAGCTCCACGTTGGCCTGCGCGATCGTGTGGCGATCTTCTTCCCACGCCGACAGGTAGAACGAGAAAGGCTCGTACTCGATCGTGCGCTTGCCGGCGGCGCGCAGCTCTTCGTTCTTCGCCAGCGCCTCACCCTTTTCCAGGTGATCGCCGACGCGAAGACCGCTTTCGCCGGCATTTGTCACCTGCACGTAGTCGAGCAGCTGCGCATTGCGCACGCGCCGGTACGGGCTCTCGATAAAGCCGTACTCGTTGATGCGGGCAAAGCACGACAAGGACGAGATCAGCCCGATGTTCGGGCCTTCCGGGGTTTCAATCGGGCAGATGCGGCCATAGTGCGTTGGGTGAACGTCGCGGACCTCAAAGCCCGCGCGCTCGCGCGACAAACCGCCCGGCCCAAGCGCCGACAAGCGCCGCTTGTGCGTAATCTCGGACAGGGGGTTGGTCTGGTCCATGAACTGCGACAGCTGCGAAGAGCCGAAGAACTCACGGATGGCCGCCATGACCGGCTTCGCGTTGATGAGGTCGTGCGGCATGGCCGTTGACATCTCCTGGTACACGCTCATCTTTTCCTTGATGGCGCGCTCCATGCGGACCAGCCCGATGCGGAACTGGTTTTCCATCAGCTCGCCGACTGCGCGCACGCGGCGGTTGCCCAGGTGATCGATGTCATCGACCGCGCCGATGTTCTTGCGCAGCTTGAGCAGGTACCGGATCGTCGAGTAGAAATCGTCCGGGGTCAGCGTCCGGTGATCGAGCGAGGTCGCGTCCTGGTTCTCGTAAAGCTTGATATTGAACTTCAAGCGGCCCACGCGCGAAAAATCGTACTTGCGCGGGTCAAAAAACATGCCTTCAAAGAGCGCGGTCGCGGTGTCGAGCGTCGGCGGATCGCCCGGGCGCAGCTTGCGGTAGATCTCGATCAGCGCTTCCTCAGGCTTGCGGACCGAGTCGCGACGCAGGGTGTTGGTAACGATGTTGCCGACATCGTCCTTTTCGGGGAAAAAGACGTTGACCTCGGTGATCCCGGCCTGCGTGATCTTGTGCAGCTTGTCGGGGGTCATCTCGAGGTTGGCTTCAAGAAACACCTCGCCGGTTTCCGTGTCGAGCACGTCCGCCGCAATCATCGCACCGTCCAGGTCGGCCCCTTCAACCTCAATCTCGCGCACGCCGGCTGCCCGCAGGTTCTTGAGGATGGAAGGTGAAATCTTGCGTCCGGCCGCGACGATCTCTGTTCCGTTCGCCTCGACTGCCTTGGCCGGCTTGACGCCGATCAGGTTGGTCGGCTGGCCGGCGTCCTCACCAAGCGTCCAGAACACCTTGCCGTCACGCAGGGTCAGCGTGTCGACCGTGTAAAAGGCGCGCAGGATCTGCTCATCGGTGCGCAAACCGAGTGCACGCAGGAAGATGGTGCCCAGGAACTTGCGCTTGCGGTCGATACGCACGTAAAGCGTGTTTTTCTGGTCGTACTCAAACTCCACCCACGAGCCGCGGTAGGGGATGATCTTGCCCAGGAAGTAGGTGCGGTTGTTCGCGGTCTCGAAAAAGACGCCGGGCGAGCGGTGGAGCTGGGACACAATGACGCGCTCGGTGCCGTTGACGATAAAGGTGCCGTTTTGTGTCATCAGCGGGATATCGCCGAAGAACACTTCCTGCTCCTTGATGTCACGCACCGACTTGGCCCCCGTATCCGGGTCTTTGTCGTAGATTGTGAGACGAACCGTGACCTTGAGCGGCGCGGAGTAGGTCATGCCGCGCTCTTCGCACTCTGCCTGGTCATACTTCAGCTGTAGGCCGACAGGGTCGCCGCACTTGTTGCAGAAGTCCGGCGTGTTCTTGTTGTAGGTACCGCACTTATGACACAACACGTCGCCCGGATGAAACGGGTCCGTGATGACCATGTTGCCGCAGTTGCAGCAGGCGGTACGAAGGTGATGTAGACCCTTCAGGTGGCCGCACTTACACTCCCAGTTACCGATCGAAAAGTCGACAAAGTCCAGCTGCGAGATGTTGCGAAAGTCCGTGATCGGAAAAACCGAGGTGAACACCGAGTGCAGACCGTTGTCGTCGCGCTCGCTCGGCAGTTTGTCCATCTGGAGAAACCGCTCATAAGAGCGGCGCTGCACTTCAATCAGGTTAGGAATCTGGATCGGTGTAGGGATTTTGGAAAAGTCGAGTCGGCTGCGAAGGGCGCGGGTCTCGTTCGGCATCGATGGCTCCTCTTGTCGGCCCGGGTACACGAGTGGAGAACAGGCTGCCCGGGACCCCGCAGCCTGCGCCTACCTGCCTTTGCCGGGCGACCACTGCTTTCCGCTGCCTCGTTCAACGGAAAGCCGCCCTGCCGAACTCTTCCTAAGACCGAAATCGTTGCGAGATGCAAACGCTTTCAACTGCTTGGACTCCGTGCCATGCGTTGCGCGTCACCTGGACTGACCACAACGCAAAAAGACCTGTGCGCCGAACAGCACACAAGTCGCGAACAAGACGAGTTACAAGTCCAGGACGATATGGAAATCACTTCCTGCCGCACGCGGCATCGGTAAAGCGGCTTTCCAGGCAGGTGGGGCCCACGCAGGAAAGACAGAAAAGTCCTCTAACTCGCCAGGATGGCGAGAGAGGGATTGCAGATCAAGCTTTTCAAACGCAACACCAAGCGATTGCTCGGAAGGCCCAGACACAAGTTTGAGTCTACTGCACTTTGAGGGCCATGGCAAGCACGGCGATCGAGGGAAGGCGAGTCCGGAGCGAGTCCGGGCTCGCCTGTCCCAAAAAGTTATTTGACTTCGACTGTGGCGACGCCATCGAACTTCTTCCGGATGGCTTCCGCGTCGTCCTTGCTGATGTTTTCCTTCAACGGCTTGGGGGCCCCATCGACCAGGTCCTTGGCTTCCTTCAGCCCGAGCGAGGTCACTTCCCGAACGGCCTTGATGGTGTTGATCTTGTTGGCGCCGGCATCCTTGAGGATGACCGTGAACTCGGTCTGCTCCGGGGCCGCTTCCGCTGCTGCCGCACCGCCACCGCCAGCGACCATGACCGGCGCCGCTGCCGCCGCTGAAACGCCGAGACGCTCTTCAAGCTTTTTGACCAGGGCTGCCGCATCCAGCAGGGTCAATCCAACGATCTGTTCTTCCAACTGCGCGAGATCCGCCATGTTTCTTCTCCCTTGAGTTCCAAACTAAGTTTCGGGTCGCCCCGGTTCCTGCTTTGTATCTTGCCAGGGTCCTAAACCTCCCCGACTGGCTTGCTCCGGCAAACCCGGTTTCCGATGTGCCCAGACCAGCACCCCGACCTGCCTGCTCGCCCTGCTTCTTACCCGGGGAGCGTTGGGCCACCCGGGAAAACTGATCAGCCCGACTGATGGTGCAAGCGGGCGCGAACCTATTCCCCTTCGACGGGCGCTTCCGTGGATGCCGCATCAGCCTGCGATTCGGGAGCCGTACCATTCGAAGGTTCCGATGTGGTCCCTTCCGAAACAGGCGCCGACTCCCCTGGCGAACTCACGCTGGCCGCAACCGGCTCTGACACCTCAGCCGGCTCAGCCGTGGCAGTTGGTTCAGCGGCGGCAACGGGCCCAGGGGCTGCCCCGGCTTCCGTCGCAGATGGGTTGCTGCTCCCGGCGAACTTGTTCTGCTCCACGGCCTGGTTCACGACAACCGCCAGGTCGCGCCCGGTCGCTGCCATCACCGTGGCCAGGCGCTGCGCCGGTGCATTGATCAGGAACAGCAGCTTCGCAAAGATCTCTTCCTTGGCCGGCATGGTCGCCAGCGCCTGGACTTCCTCGATGTTGATGACCTTGCCATCAACAATGCCCAGCTTTACGGTCCACTCGGCATTTTCCTTGACCCAGGCCGACAACGCCTTGGCGAGCGCGACGGGGTCGCCACTCGTGTACGCCACCGATGAAACGCCTTTCAGCCCCTGCAGTGCTTCGGCGATGCCGGTGCCCTCGGAAGCGCGGCTCGCGAGACGGTTCTTCAGTACACGGTACCGGCCTCCCGCTTCGCGCACCTTCAGTCGCAGCGCATAATCCTGCGAAACCGTGAGCTTAGTGAAGGTGCCGACGATAGCGCTGGTCGACCCCTGCAGTTCAGACGCAAGCGCGTCGATTTTTTGTGCTTTCTTTGCCCTGGTAAGTGCCATGCTTAGGAAACCCCATCCATCTGGCCGGATTGTTTGTGTTCGGTCGCAGTTTCATCATGCGACGGAACGCTCCCACGAAGAAACAGGCACGGCCCGCACCTGCCTCGGGAGCGAAATGACTTATGCCTTGACGGCGATGTCGGCGACAGAGCCGTCGAGCGGGATCCCGGGACCCATGGTCGACGACAAGGTGATGCCCTTGACGTACTTGCCCTTGGCGGCCGACGGCTTGGCGCGCATGACGCTTGCGATCACCGTCATGGCATTCTCGATCAGCTTTTCAGGCGGAAAGGACATCTTGCCGACCGGGCAGTGCACCAGGGCTGTTTTGTCTGTACGGAACTCGATCTTACCGGCCTTGATCTCGCGAATGGCCGCCGTCACGTCATTGGTGACGGTGCCGGTCTTCGGATTCGGCATCAAGCCGCGCGGACCCAGGACTTTGCCCAGCCGTCCCACCGACTTCATCATGTCCGGAGTCGCGATCAGCGCGTCAAAGTCGGTCCAGCCTTCTTTTTGAATCCGCTCGACCATCTCTTCGCCGCCGACAAATTCGGCACCGGCAGCTTCGGCATCGCGCAGCCGGTCGCCGGAGGTGATGACGGCAACGCGCTTGGTCTTGCCCAGGCCGTGCGGTAACACAACGGTTCCGCGCACCATCTGGTCTGCGTGGCGAGGGTCTACGCCGAGGCGAAGTGTCAGGTCGATGGTTTCATCGAACTTCGCGAACTTAACCTTTTGCAGCAGCGGCACGGCATCGGTCAGCAGGTAAGGACGCGCCTCGACCTGCGCGCGGGCAGCCGCCATATTCTTCGTGAGCTTTTGTGACATGGATTCCTTGTCTTCCACCGCTTCGAATACAAAGTCGAGCCGTGGTCTGGTGACGCGCCTGTAAACAGGCGGTTTTCACAGTATCTCGAACAACCGGGGGAAATGCAACTCCCGGATTTAGGCCGTGACTTCAATTCCCATCGAACGAGCCGTCCCCTTGATGCTCTTGATCGCAGTTTCGACTGAAGATGCGTTCAGGTCGGGCATTTTCTGGGTTGCGATCTCGCGAATCTGCGCTTCGCTCACCGTGCCGACCTTGGTCTTGTTCGGCACGCCGGAACCCTTGGCCAGCCCGGCTGCCTTTTTGAGCAGGACCGCCGCGGGCGGGGTCTTGGTGATGAACGAAAACGTACGGTCCACATACACGGTGATGACGACCGGGATGACCAGCCCTTCCATCTCCTTGTTGGCGGTACGCGCGTTGAACTGCTTGCAGAACTCCATGATGTTGACCTGTGCCTGACCGAGCGCTGGGCCGACCGGCGGGGCCGGGGTCGCCTTGTTGGCGACAATCTGGAGCTTGACGTAAGTTTGTACTTTCTTTGTAGGGGGCATCGTTGTTCGTCCTTATCCTGTGTGTCTGCTAATCGGCGCCTGCCCGGGGGCAGCGCCTGGGCTCTCAGCCTTCGACCTTTTCTACCTTGCCGAACTCGAGCTCGACCGGGGTCGAGCGGCCGAAGATCGTCACCATGACTTTCACAGTCTGACGATCTTCGTTGACCTCGTCCACCAGGCCATTGAAGTTGGCGAACGGCCCTTCGGTGATCCGGACCGATTCGTTCTTGTCGAACTTGATCTTGAGCGACGGCTTTTCCTTGCTGGCTTCCGAGCGGTCCAGCAGCGAGGCCACTTCTTCGGCACTCATCGAAACCGGCTTGTCCCCGGTTCCCAGGAAGCCCGTCACCCGTGGCGTGTTCTTGATGGTGTGCCACAGGTCGTTGTCCAGGTCCATCTCGATGAGCACGTAGCCCGGCAGGAAGACTTTTTCTGTCACTTTTTTCTTGCCGTTGACCAGCTCCGTCCGTGATTCCAGTGGGATCTCGATCCTTCCGATCTTTTCGTGCAGGCCATAGGAGTCGCGCCGGGTTTCTATGGCTTCCTTGACCTTGCGCTCAAAGCCGGAGTAGGCATGGATGACGTACCACTTGAACCGCTCATTGACCAGGGGCGCCGCTCCGGCGGCAGAAGCCTGCTCACCTGTTTCGGGCTGCCCGGGCACCGCTTCGACCGACTCATCTTGTTGCATGTCCGCCATCTATCCTTCTTCGCCGCCTCATGGGCGGCCTTCCGTGCCAAAGCCGGGTGGTGGAAGCAGTGCTCGAGCGGCTAAGAGCCGCCAAGCGCATGGAGCAGCAGTGTCAGCAGGTAGCTCAGCACGGAGTCCACGATGTAGAAAAACGCTGCAAAGGCAAACACCGCCAGGATCACAACCGTGGTCGTAGACTGCACTTCGGCCCACGACGGCGATGAAACCTTGCGCATTTCGTTCCGCACATCCCCAAGAAACGCGCGCCCACGAACCAGGGCGCTTTCTCGGGGAGTGTTGGTTACCGGCAGCGCGACTGCTTTACTCATGCCCTTGTCCCGTTCCTTGCTTGGTGCCTTGTTTTGTTCCCTTACAGGCATCGGCCCACTCCAGCTACTGTGGCGCACTCGTTGAGCTTGGCGGGGGCGCTCGGATTCGAACCGAGAAGTTCGGTTTTGGAGACCGACAGTTTAACCGTTGAGCTTACGCCCCCGTTTGTTCGATCCCCTGGCCGGCTCTCCAGGAGCCGGCCAGGGCTGGATTTACTTTGTTTCTTTATGCGGGGTGTGCTTGCGGCAGCGATTGCAAAACTTCTGGAACTCAAGACGACCCGTAGTCGTCTTTTTGTTCTTTGTAGTTGAGTAATTCCGCTCCTTGCATTCCCCACAGGCCAACGTGATGATCTCGCGCATCCTCTTATCCTATCTGAACTTCCCACTGTTTCACAGTGGGACCGTGTGGCGGCAGACCCGCCGGGGTCCCCGCCGATCCGTGCTTTCTCCTATATCAGCCCTGCTCGGAACCCAGCCTAGGCGATGATCTCGGAGATGGTCCCGGCGCCCACGGTCCTGCCGCCTTCGCGGATCGCGAACCGCAGCCCTTTTTCCATCGCCACCGGCGTATGGAGCTCGATTTCAAGCGCGATATTGTCGCCCGGCATCACCATCTCCGTCCCTTCCGGCAGCTTCGCCGTTCCCGTCA
>CAXTYP010000020.1:0-16589 GCA_964248435.1 uncultured Acidobacteriaceae bacterium
GCCGCGGCAAGCAGCAGGGCAGTGGTTTGAAACGGGGATAGGAAAGGCATGGCGGGAGGACTCCGAAGCGTGCGCGCGGTAAACAAGGGCGCGGCAGCATCGCGTTTATAGCAGAAACGAGAGGACCTCGCGAGGGCAGGGTATGGATGGCCGCCATGGTCGTCCCGCGCAACAGGCTGGACAGAAGTTGGGAGTCGCTGAAAGGCCCGTCCCGGCGTATGCTCCTAGGCAGCCCCGAGAATGGCGCGATGGTAACGCTATCGCGCTTCGATGTTCGCCTGCGGCCAGGACGGAGTCGTCGCTCGGAGGCCTGCTTTTCGACCTAAGGAGCTCCAGCGTTCATGCACCTTTTTGCACATCGGTTTCGAGCTGCCGTCCTACTTGTTCCTGCCTTGTTGTTCGCCTGCATCCCCATGCCTGCACCCGCGCAAGGGAGCGCCGGCAGCGCCGATGCGCCGATGCTGGAGGTGTATGGACCGTATTCCGGCATCTTCCTGCTGGGTGGGCGTGGACTGGAAAAGCCGGTGGCGGCAGCGGAGCCGGTGCTTGCCGGCGGGAGCTCGTGGACGCTCTCGCTGTGGTTCCGGCCGGACCGGACGGGCATGACGACGCTGCTGGCCGGTCTGGGCGACCCTGCGGACGAGGATTGCCGCTTTTTGGGCCTGCGTGGGGGCAGGCCGGTGCTGCGGCTGGGGGAGGGAAACGAGGTGTCAGGCCCGGGGGCGATCGACGGCACGGACTGGCACCACCTGGCAGCGACCTTTGATGGTGGAACGGCGCACCTGTTTGTGGACGGCCGCGAGGTGGCGTCAGGCCAGCCCGTGCTGGGGCCCGTGCAGGACCCCGAGCTGATGCTGGCCCCTGACTTTGTTTCGAACCAGGAAGCCCGCTATGCCTGGGACCAGCCGCACGGGCGGCCGGAGATACCTGCCCGGCTGAAGGAGTGGCAACACTTCGGAGGCAGGATTGCGGACTTCGAGATTCGGCATACCCCGGCGCCGGCGGCGGTCGTGCGTGAGCTGGCCGAGGCTCGGCCTGACTTTGAGACGATTTTGTACGAGGACGGCTCGAAAGCCTGGTTCTTGCAGGAGCGACAGCTGATCGGTTACCAGGTCCCGCAGCCGCCCGACACCCTGCCGGTAAGCCGGGCGAAGTTTGCCAAACTGGTCGCGCAGCCGTTGCCCCCGGCCGGGCCCACGCTGGAGCCGGCAGGGGCCGGCGAGTGGGTGCTGGCGCGCAACTGGAAGATGGGTGCTGCACCGCTGATCCAGCTCGATGGCGCGCAACTGTCTACCGCCGGGGCGGGCGTGGGAGGGAGCGGCTGGTACGCCGCGACCGTGCCCGGCACCGTGCTGACGACGCTGGTGGATCGCGGCATGTACCCGGACCCGAACTGGGATTTGGACAATCTTGCGATCCCCGAAGCGCTGAACAAGCAGGATTACTGGTACCGGGTGGAATTCCCGACGCCGGGCTCTGGAAGCGAGGGCCGGCGGTACACGCTCGACCTGGACGGCATCAATTACCAGGCCGATGTGTGGCTGAATGGGCATGAGCTGGGCACGGTGACGGGGGCATTTCTGCGCGGGGTTTTTGACGTGACGGCGCTGCTGAAGCCTGCGGGCGGCGAGAACGCGCTTGCTGTCAGGATTTCGCCGCCGCCGCACCCGGGGCTGCCGAACGAGCAGTCGATCAAGGGGGGCCCGGGCTACAACGGGGGTGCCATGCTGATCGACGGGCCGACATTTGTAGATACGGAAGGCTGGGACTGGATCCCGGCCGAGCGCGACCGGGACTCAGGGATATGGCAGCAGGTTGTGCTCCGAGAGACTGGCGTGGTGAAGCTGGGCGATGCGCGGATTGTGACCGAACTGCCGCTGCCGCGGACCGACTCGGCGGACGTGACGATCGAGGTGCCGCTAGAAAATACGGGCTTGTCGCCGGTGCAGGCGACGGTGCGGGCAAGCTTTGAGGGCGGCGTTTCAATCGCGAAAGAGGTGACGATCGCGCCGGGTCGGTCGGTCGTGCGGATGACGCCGGAGGATTACGGGCAGTTGCACGTGGAGCACCCGCGCTTGTGGTGGCCGAACGGCTACGGCGCGCCGGAGCTTTATCACCTGAAGTTCGCGGTGGAGCAGGGCGGTCGCGCGAGCGACGAGAAGACGGTGCAGTTCGGCATGCGCGAGGTGACGTACGAGGAAAGCCTGTTCGGGGCCGATGGGACGATGCGCCGCGTGGAGGTGAACCCGACGATGGCGCGTCGCCTGCACGAAACGGTCATGAACGTGACGCACGACGGCATGCGGCAAACGCCGGATGGTTGGGCGGCGTCGCTGACAGCAGCGGCCGACAATTCGCCGGCGGTGAAGCCGGTGACGAATGAGCCGGGAATGACAGACCTGGTTCTCAAGGTGAACGGGGTGCGGATCGCGGCGCGCGGCGGCAACTGGGGCATGGAAGACGCGATGAAGCGCATCAGCCGCGAGCATCTTGAACCGTTTTTCGAGCTGCACAAGCTGGCGCATGTCAACGTCATTCGCAACTGGATGGGACTGAACGACGAACCGGTGTTTTACGACCTGGCGGACCGGTACGGGTTGATGGTTTGGAATGATTTTTGGGAGTCGACCGAGAACTGGAACGCGGAAGCCGAGGACCCGCAGTTGTGGCTGGCGAACGCGCGCGATACGGTGGAGCGCTACCGCAATCACCCGTCGATTGTGATGTGGTGCGCGCGCAACGAAGGGGTGCCGCAGCCGATTGTGAACGAAGGGCTGGCGCGCGTGCTGAACGAAGAAGACGGCACACGTTACTACACGCCGTCTTCGAACCGCGTGAACCTGCGCGACAGTGGGCCGTACCGTTACATGGACCCGAAGCTGTACTTCACCACGCTCGATCGTGGATTTTCGGTCGAGCTGGGGATCCCGTCCTTTTCAACGCTGGAGAGCTTCGAAGCCTGGATCGCACCTGAAAACCAGTGGCCGCTGTCGGACGCCTGGGCGTACCACGATTGGCACCAGAGCGGGAACGGTGACGTCCATCCGTGGATGCAGCACCTGGAGGAACAGTTTGGGGCGGCGCGGGATCTGCCGGACTTTGAGCGCAAGGCGCAGATGTTCAATTACACCCTGCACCAGGCGATCTTTGAAGGGTTTAACGCACACCTGTGGCAGCCCAACTCGGGCCGCCTGATCTGGATGACGCAGCCAGCATGGCCGAGCAATATGTGGCAGATGTATTCGTGGGATTACGACACCCAGGCGTCATTTTACGGGGTGATGCATGCGTCTGAGCCGCAGCATGTGCAGTTGGATCTTTCGAACTATGATGTCGCGGTGATCAACACGACAACCGGGCCGCTGACCGGCGCGAAGTTGGTGGCGTCCGTGTATGGGCTTGATAACAGGCAACTGTGGACGCGCACGATGCCGGTTTCGGTTGCGCCGGACGAGAGCGCGCGTGTGTTGCAGCTTCCTCTGGCGGCGATGTTTGCGGAGCCGGGAATGGACGCGCCGGTGTTTGTGCGGCTCAACCTGCTCGATAGTGCGGGGAAGCAGATTTCGACAAACTTCTACTGGCTTGCGGGCCGGGAGGAGAACATGCGCAGGCTGAACAGCCTCGCCGAAGCGCAGATCGAGTCCCGGGTGACGGTGAGTACGGACGGTGAGGAAAAAGTGATGGCAGTCGAGTTGACGAACCGGGGGCGGCAGGCGGCCATCGAACTCAAGCTGACGCTGGAGCAAGCGCCAGGCGCCCGGACGGCGGGTGAGCCACCGAAACGGATTTTGCCGGCCTACTACAGCGACAATTACGTTTCGCTGCTGCCGGGGGAAAGCCGGACGGTCACCGTTCGATACCCGGCCGGCGCGGCCCATGGCGAGGCGGTGCTTGGACTTCGCGGCTTCAACCTGCGGCAAACGGTGCTGGCCGCCGGCCGCCAGGGCCGGTAGTTGTGTCTAGTGATTGCGCGCGATCAGCGTTCTCGGCGATGGCGTCGCGACACTGCGATGATGCACGGGCTTCCAGCGCTGAGGCTGGTCCAGCCGCCGTTGAAGAATTGCAGGCGGACGTTTCGCGGTCGAGGCGAGGGGGGCGCCAAGGATTAGCGAACGCCTACCCCCCGGCGCCAGTCAGCCAGGTTGAGTGCGACGGCTTCTGCCGGAACAGGACGGCTGAAAAAATAACCCTGAAAGTCCAGCTCGCCCAGGCGGAGCAGGGCCTGGAGATCGCGCTCTGTTTCGATTCCTTCCACCACGATGCGCTTGCCGAGCGAGTGGGCCATGCCCACAATGGCCTCGATGATACTCATGATGCTGGGTTCAGTGTCGAGCGCGCGCACAAAGCTGCGGTCGATCTTTAATGTGTTAACGGGCAGGCGATGCAGGGTATTGAACGAGGAGTAAGCGGTGCCGAAGTCGTCTATTGAAATATGGACGCCCATGTCCTGCAAGCGGGAAAGCTGCGCGGAGGCATGGCTGAAGTCGGTGATGGCGGCACGCTCGGTAATCTCAAGTTCCAGGACGCCGGGCGACACACCTGCTGAGGCCAAAGCCTGAGCTACCTCGTCGGCGAACTGAGGTTGGGCGATCTGCCTGGCGGAAACATTGACCACAATGCGAGAAGTGTCCTGTTCACCAAGTCGCCACCTTGATGCGTCAGTAAGCGCCTGTCGAAGGATCCAGGCACCCAGGGGAAGCATGACATCGCTTTTCTCGGCTACCCCGATGAATGCGTCCGGGGCCACGATGCCGAGGATCGGATCGTCGAGCCGGATCAAGGCTTCAAGGCCGCGAAATTGTCCGTCAAAAGAAAATTGCGGTTGGTAGAAAAGGCGGAAATGGGAAGCCTGGAGCGCCGCACGCAAGTCCGCAGGCGAGAATATCTGTGCGCCGCTTTCAGCCTGTTGGAGGGCCTCGTCTTCGGCGCGGCCATGCTGCTTGGCGATGTACATCTCCTCATCCGCATGGCGCTTCAAGGCTTCCGCACCGGTTCCGTGATCCGGACACACGGCAATCCCGATGCTCGCGGACCCGTGTACTCGAACGCCATCCAGCAAGTACACATCGCTGAAGCACTCGTGAAGGCGGCGTTTGTAGGCTTCCCCGTCCTCCAGGGTGCTTAAAGTGGTCGCAATCAGCAAAAACTCATCCCCGCCGATCCGCGCCAGCAGATCTGCGGAGCGCACCTTTGCACCGAGTCGCAGGGCAATCTGCTGCAAGTAAAGGTCACCGATCTTGTGACCGTGCCGGTCATTGACCTGTTTGAAGTGATCCACGTCGATGTAGGCCACGGCCACTCGATTGCCGGTTGCGGCCGCATACGCGATAGCCTCTTCCAATCTTGTATCGGCAAGCCTGCGATTCGGTAACCCGGTGAGCTGGTCGTGGGTGGAATGGTAGTTCAACTCCGCATACATGCGACGCTGATTGATTGCCAGGTTAGCCAGGCTGGCGCCGGCGACGAGAATGTCCCGCTCTTCAGAAGACAACTGTGTGCGCTCGTGACTGTGAGCCAGAAAGGCTCCCGCGTGCTTGCCGCGAGCATCTGTCAGTACGGCTTTATACAAGGGTGGCTGATCGCCGAATGTCACATCGGCGGAAACTCCATTGCACTCAGTTGCCTGGCCTTCCAGCGAGTAAACGCAACAGAGCCCTGGAATCAGCGTGTTCATGGAACTGCAAACATCCCCCAGCACGTCGTCCAGCGAAAGATCGGAGTTGATCTGTTCCAACAAGCGGCTACGTTCTCTTTCCACCCGAATGGAACGTTCGATCTGCTCGGTTTGCTCGGTGACCCTGCGCCGCAACACCACGACCCAGACCAGAGCAAGCAGAACAAAAGCCAGCAGTGCACCGCCGACGACCATGAGGTGGCGCACGTTCCACCAGGAAGGCCTGGCTATGATATCAAGATCGCTGCTGTCTCGAAGATCCAGGCGAAATAAAAGTGGCTGGCTGTTCCAGGTCAGGCCCGGCGTTACGCGGCAAATTCCGTTCACGCGGATGAGCGTTCCTGTTTGCAGGTAAGGCAGCGGCGACCGGATGCTGCCACTTCTTCTCAGCACCAGGTCTACTGGATGCTGGTCGACCATCATCACCAGGGTGTCCGAGATCTCCCCATGGAGCTCGGAAAGAACACGGCCGGTCAGGCTGATCAATGCATCGCTGTTCACTCCGCTGATAGCTTCCGCGTAGCTGGCCGGCTTCGGCACAACCGTTTGTATCCTGCCGGTAGGATAGAACTGCGCATCCTCCAAAACAGCGGAGTAAGCGTGATCATCAGAAAACCCGACCACGTCGACAATTTCCCCGAGGGGCAAAGCCTCCGTTTGGTGGGTGAGCACCAGAAGGCTTTTGCCGTTCTTTTCGATCACCAGCGAGTAGCCGGGATCATATGCGGTGACCGCACCTTCGACGCGAATCCGCTTGGTCTCACTCATGATGAAATGCGATTCCATGACGCGGCCGATGTCTGTCAACGGGAGCTCGGCAGGCTTGATACGCGGCTGCCGAACGACCTTCAGATCGGCGGCCGAAGAAACAAACAGCTTCGGACGCATCACCTGCAAGCGGGCATTGTATTCGACTCCGGCGACGCCTGAAATTGTTACCTCGGAATCGATCAGGCCGGGAACATCCAGACCGCTTGGATCCTGGATGGATGCCTGCACGATGCCGCCTGGTATCAACACCTGGACCTGCGCGACCGTGTCAGGCCCTTGCACCACCAGGCTGGCCGAATGAACCGTGCCGTGAATGGTTACGGGCATGCAGTCAACTTTTCCAGACATGAGCTGCTCGAAGCCGGCCGGAACAGGCCGCACCTGGTGACCTGAAGACAAGACCCGGATGCTTGTATTGCCGGCAACTTCCGTCCATATGCTGCCCTGCGTTGAACCAGTAAGGTCGACAAGATCGCCTACGTGGATCGGATAAGTCTGCGTGGACCAAACAAATACGGAGCCGCTTGCGTCGGACACGAACAGGAGATGATAGCCCGGCTCGTAGTAGGTCACCGTCGCGACCAAGTGCACTGGGATATGTTCTTCGGCTTCATCAACCGGCATCCGGTGAACCTGCAAGGCGGTCGTCGCTACAAGGGGCTCGGCGGCGGCCGGGAGTTCCCAGCCTCCGGCCATAGAAAACAGGATCAACAGGGCGGTGAGCAGCCACCCGGGAGCAAGCCGCTGCCCGTCGAACCGGGCGGATCGGGAAGCGCGCATACCCCCGACGATCGGGTCTGCCGAGCGGGGCCGAATTGTTTTCGCATGCGAACGCATGTCGGCACAGGGCCGCGGGGGCATAACAGGGATCTCCAGACCGAGCTGCTGTTGCTTGCTTCTATCGGCAGCGATCACGCACCGTAACAGGGGCAGGCGCAAGAAATCCCCGCGAAGGTAACTAGGTGAAAGTCGGTGTGAAGCACCGAGTCGCTCGAGTGCGGGCTCCCGGGCAAGCATGGTGCAGACAAGGTCGCCGAAAAGCGTTGTGCAAAGAAAGGTTACCGTCGCTTGCTGAAAGGACTGAACGGTTTTGCGGTATCAGCCGATAAGGGGCTCAGTTGTCAGAGCGCGGCTTGCGCTTCGATGAGCTGTCTTCACAAGAGGGGCAACGCATGTTTTCGATTATCGGGATCCTGGTTGTGTTCGGCGCGGTCATTGGCGGGTTCCTCATGGAAAAGGGGAACCTGGCCGTGCTGGTTCAGCCGGCTGAGCTGGTGACCATAGGCGGCGCGGCGATCGGCACTCTGCTGGCCGCCAATCCCATGCACATTCTGAAAGGAATCGGCAGCGGCCTTACGGGGGTTCTGGGAAGCCCGAAGTTCCCGAAACAGCGCTACCTGGACACGCTGAAGATGATGTTTGACCTCTTCACCAAGGCCCGCAAAGAGGGCATGGTCTCGATTGAAAACGATGTGGAAGAATCGGACAAAAGTGACATCTTCAAAAAGTATCCTATTTTCCTGAAGGATCATCATGCGCGCGACTTTGTGTGCGACACGATGCGCATGGCGATCACCGGCGGCGTAAGCACCTTTGATGTGGACCAGATGATGGATCTCGACATGGAGGTTCATCACAAATGCGCAGAGCAGCCGACAAACTCCTTGACCACTGTCGCGGATGCGCTGCCCGGTCTCGGAATTGTCGCCGCGGTACTCGGAATTGTGATCACCATGGGCTCGCTGGGTGGACCGCCGGAGCAGATCGGCCATAAGGTAGCAGCCGCGCTGGTCGGCACCTTTCTGGGCATCCTGCTTTGTTACGGCCTGCTGGGTCCCCTCGCCTCGGCGATGAGTAAACGTGTCGGCGATGAGCACGGCTACTACTACATCCTGAAGGTCGTCATGCTGTCTTTTATCAAAGGGATGTCGCCGATTCTCGCGGTTGAGATGGCGCGCCGTGCGATCCCGGCCCATGTGCGCCCCAGCTTCACGGAAATGGAAGCTGTGTGCCGCGGCAAGGCACTGGAAACGGCGAAATAACGATGCCAGCTCCTCAACCACCAATTCTGCTGATCAAGAAAAAAGCTCACCACGGTGGCCACCATGGTGGCGCGTGGAAGGTTGCGTATGCAGATTTCGTCACTGCAATGATGGCGCTCTTTATCGTGCTATGGCTCATGAGCAGCACGAGCAAGCAGCAGCAACTGCAAATCTCGGGCTACTTTCGCGATCCCATGGGCACTGCCGCGAACAAGGGACTCGATAAGCAGGAGGTCAAGGGTGAAAGCATACTGCTGAAGCAGCAGGATATGACAAAGATCAAAGCCGAACTGCTGCAGGCCATCCATCGCGTCGACACCCTGGACAAATTAAAGAACCAGATTGAGATCACCGTTACACCGGAAGGATTGCGCATAGAACTGATCGAAGACGCGCGCGGAACCTTTTTCGAGACGGGGAAGGCCCAGCCCACGCCCGTGCTCGTTTCCATCCTGAAGGTAGTCTCCCCGCAGTTGGGCGCGTTGCCGAATCGTATCTCGATCGAAGGGCACACGGATGCCCAGCCATACGTCAGCGATCGTCTTTACGGCAATTGGGAGCTTTCCTCAGACCGGGCCAACGTAACCAGACGGCTGATGCAGACAGGCGGTATTCGGCAGAACCAGGTTTCGCAGGTGCGCGGCTTTGCCGATCAACGGCTGCGGGATACCAGGAACCCGTACAACGCCGCGAACCGCCGTATTTCGCTCATTGTGCAATATCTGGAAGCGGGCAAAGACCTGCCGATGCCTGCGCACTTTGCTCCGGAAGGGGACAAACCGGTATCTGGAAGCCCAACCGCAAAGCCAACAGAAACGGCAACGTTGAAACCGCCGGCGCATCATTAGAGCATTCAAGTAGCCGAGCTCTCGTACCGAGGAGAAGGCAGGTTTCGCGGGCGATTCCGGTGCAGTCCCGCTTTGGGAAGATGAGAAAAACGTTAGTACCGTACCTAGCCGTTTCGATGTTTGGTGTACCGTTTTCCTCCGGTATAGTCGGCCACAGGAACTCACCTGATGAATGGAAATGGATTGCCCCCGGACGAATCCGGGCAGCCTTCGGAGAGCCGTGTCCCGGGCGAGGACGCGCTTGCCGAAAATGCTTCCCGAGCAATGGCTTCTCCCTCACCTTCGCAGGGAGCCACCTCGACCCGCATCCTGGTCGTCGAGGATGATGTCCCGCTGGCTCGGCTGCTTTGCTCGTGGCTGTACACCGAGGGCTATACGGGCGATGTGGCGCATGACGGCGAAGAGGCATTGCGAAAGCTGCTGAACGAGGATTACCAACTGGTGCTGCTGGACCTCAACCTGCCCGGCATGGACGGCCTGACACTCATGCGCAAAGTTCATGTCGAAAAACCGGGGCTGCCGGTGATGGTCCTGACCGGCCGCAGTCGCATTGAAGATACGGTGACAAGCCTGAATGACGGAGCTGACGATTGCCTCATCAAGCCCTTTTCGCTCGTGGAGCTGCTGGCTCGCATTCGCGCCCTGCTTCGACGTCGTTCGGTCGCGCAGGTGGCTGAAACCTCAGCAAAGATGCCGGCTGGTCTTCATCTGAACCGGGAAGAGTACCGCGTCGAACGAAATGGACGGCGCATTGAGCTGACTCCCCGCGAGTTCGACCTCCTGGAGTTCCTGATGCAGCACGCGCCGAAACCGGTATCCCGCGCCATGTTGATGGAAGAAGTTTGGCACGTTCCTTTTGATCCCTCGACTAATATCGTCGACGTTTATATGAAGTATCTTCGGGACAAGGTCGATGCAGGGGACGAGGAAAAGCTGATTCGAACGGTACGGGGTGTGGGGTATGCACTTGCTTGCGCCTGAAACAGGTAGGGCCCGCCGGGGCCAACAAAGCAGGAAGCTGCCATGAGCTCCACGGCACACTCCTCCACACGGGCAGGCGATGAGCGGCCTGTTCAACTCTTGCTGGTAAGCCCGAATCCACGGCTGCGCGCCCAGCTTCGCGAAAAGATCGGAGCTCCACGCTGGACTGTGGTGGAAGCGGGCAGCGGCGCTGAAGCTCTCGAGCGCCTTCCTGAGAGCAAGGTCGAGATACTGCTGCTCGACCCCATGCTGCCGGATATTGTGGCGAATGAGTTCAGCGCCATGGTGCTACAGCGTTTTCCGCTCATCGAAATCCTGACACTGAATGCCCAGACGGGTCACCTGCTCCTTGCCAATGCATCGCCAACGCCGCTTGCGACCCAGCTGACGGATCTAATTTATCGAGGCAGCATTTCGGACAGCCCGCTTCTGTATCCGCTGAGCCGCGCTATACCGCAGCTGCGTGAAGACAGCGACAAACGCACCGGGTTGCGCGGCATGATCGGCGGCTCGCCCGCCATGCAGCGGGTATATCGCTTGACAGAGATGGTCGCCCGGTCGGAAACCACGGTGCTGATCACAGGGGAAAGCGGTACCGGCAAGGACCTGGTCGCGCAGGCTATCCACATGATCAGCCCGCGCGCCAAGCATCCATTCGCAGTCGTCAACTGCGCCGCTATCCCCGAGGCTCTGCTGGAAGCGGAGCTTTTCGGCTATGCCAAGGGGGCGTTTACCGGGGCCATGCAGTCGCGCATCGGGCGCATACACGCGGCGCATGGCGGTACATTGTTTTTGGATGAAATTGGCGACATGCCTCTTTCGCTGCAAAGCAAAATCCTGCGCTTCCTGGAGCAGGGCGAGGTACAGCGGCTCGGCGGCAACGACAACCTCAAGGTTGATGTCCGCGTGGTCGCAGCTACCAACGCCGACCTAAAGACTCTTTCACAGCAAAAACTGTTTCGCGAGGATTTGTATTACCGGCTGGCTGTGTTTCCGGTGCAACTGCCGCCGCTACGCGAGCGCGAAGGCGATGTGCCCGACCTTGTTGAAGCCTTCGCGCAAAAATTCTGTCCTGGGGTTCGCATCGCGTCCGACGCAGTCGACGTTCTCGCGTCGCACACCTGGCCCGGCAATGTTCGGGAGCTTCGCAACACGATGGAACGCGCTTCCATCCTGCTCGACGGCGAGCGAACCATGACGGCGAAGCACATCCTGCTCTGACGATTGAGACGCCGCGCTACAGCGCTTCTACGGGCGGTGCCACTCGGAAAGGAGTGTGAAACCAGGCGTCTTTCTGGAGGACGTCGTCGAAAACCGTTAGGCTCAGGGCTTCACAAGCCGGGCCGTTCTCAACAGGATCCTTCTCTGAAGGATCCATGCCTCGATGGCTGTTCTGCTGCTCATACATGCGGTCGGTTTCACGGGCCGGGCCGTAATCGTGACGTCCAGAAAAGGAAGCATTTCGACCCCGGGGTCCAGCAGGTCATCGCTCTCCTTCCCGGAAACTTCATAGGTGCAGGTCACCGTGAACGTCCGGCTCACGTCAGCGGCGAAGCGCCATGTTTTCAGGTTTTCTACTGTCGGCGTCTCCAAGAACCGCTGCCCAAATGCCTTCGACATCACGTCGGCTGGTACTACCAACCCGTCCTCGACGGTCACTCTCACGCTCACCTCGCCTGTTACCCGTGCGGCTTTTGCATGGGGGTACACCGGCATGGCAGATCCCGGAAGAATCGGCACGATTGATAGTGCGCCCCAGAGTTGTTGCCCGTGAAACGGGATAGTCGCAGGGGTTCTTCCTCACTGTGCTGCCGGCTCTACGTAGTTCTGCCCCGTATTCGATCTCGCCAATCTCAGCGTAGAACCTGAAACGTGAACTCACGGTTGCGCAAACGCGTGACAAGCGCATTGCCAATGCCCGTAGACGGGGTCAGGACGCCCGCGCGCGCCGGCAACTCATCAGGATTGCAGACCAGGGCCAGGGCGTTTTCGCAGACACACAGGACCGTGACCCGGTTTGCCGGATCGCCTGCGCAGCGGAGCAGGACCTCGCCGGTTTGCCCGGCGCGTGTGCGACCCCAAACCCGACACGTAAAGTAGCCGCCGTTCATGGCATCATCGGACGGGCCGCCGCCGGCCCCCATCATGCGTCGGGCCAGGTTGCGGGTTGCCGGCGAGCGCAGAACGGCAAAGAAAAGCCCGGTACCCGCGGCGGCTGCCCGAGCCCAAACGGGGGCGAGGACCCCGGTAAAGATGGCGAATTCCTGATAGGGAAAGTCCACATCGGCGAGTAATGAGCTGCGCCGCACCACGCGCGAATCGAGGATGCTCATGGGAAAGGGAGCGACCCATGCGTTCACGTCGCTGTCGAACGATGCGCGACTGGGGTCGACCTCAAGGGGGAACAGGGCGCGCTGGAACCCCGGGCAAAGCAGAAACGGATCCCTGCCGGCCTTGTCGGCACCGGAGCTGTAGGTGTGGTGCGCGCTGGCGATCGTGCCTCCATTGGGCCGGCCGCCTTTTGCTTGAAAGTACGCCTTGGCTTCCGCGAGTTCCTCACCGAGATGCTGCCGGAGAAACAGGACGCCCAGGTCTGCCGGCACCGAGTCGAAGCCGCAGAAAGGAACGATCTTCGTACCATCCCGCTCCGCTGTAACGTGGAATCGATCGATCAGCGAACGCACCCAGGCGACCTCTCCGGTGATATCGACATAATGCGTCTGCGCCTTGACGCAGGCCTCGACCAACCGGTCTCCAAAGAGTTCAAAGGGGCCGGCGGTTGAAAGCATCACCCGGGTTTGGGCGGCGAGCGCCGCGGCTTCGCGCGGATCCGTCGAGTCCGCGACCAGGACCGGAACGCTTGCGCCAAGTGCCTGGAGCTTTCCACGGTTACGCCCGGCAACGGCCCATCGAACACCGGGTGGCGCGTACTGCTCGAAGTAGCGCACGGTCTGCCGCCCGGTAAAGCCGGTCGCGCCGTACAGGATCACGTCGAATGGGCGTTTTTCCATCTCACTGCAACCATAGCCTGCTGGGTGGAGCTGTACAGGGAGCTCAAGCTGGGCGAATGAAGACCTGGAATCATGTACTCTTCCACCCATATGCGAAGTGGTCTCGTTTTCTCCTGCTTGTTCGCATTGCCGCTCTGGGCTCAAACGCCGAAAGAGCCTCCCTTTACCCAGGCTTTGTTGCAGGCACGTCGCCCTTGATCCTTGCGGGCGACCGCCTGTCGGGAAGCGGAGCGGAGACTTTGTCGCGCGCCATGGCTGAGTCGCAGTTTGTGGTGCTCGGGGAAGAACACTTCAGTCGAGAAATTCCGCGGTTCGCCGCCGCCATCTGTGCCGGCGTGCATCCGGATGCGTATGCAGTAGAAGCCGGCCCGGAAGCAACCCGTTTTGTCGGCAGTTTTCTCCACCGTCCAGATCGGCTCACCCGGATGCGCGAACGCGAGCTCGCTTACACGGACAGCATTGCCTTTCTTGACGGGCGCGAGGAAAACGATCTGGCGGCGCATTGTGCGGAGGTGTCGGGCCGTCCTGATTTCCAGCTTTGGGGGCTTGACCAGGAGTATGTAGGTTCTGCCGGAGCGCTTCTCGACAGCATGGAAAGTACCGGTCCCGGGCCGCAGTCGCTTGCCGCGATACGGCTGCTCAAGGTACGGGAGCGCGCGGCCGAGGAAAGAGCCCGTGCGACAGGAGAGGTGAAGCAGCTTGCTACTTGCCGCCTCGGACGCGGACATGCTCTCGCTGGAATGCGCCGTCGAAGCGGACGGCGGCCCGGAAACAAAGAACCTGCTGTACGAGTTCCTCGCCTCGCGCCGTATTTATCAGATGCAGCTCCAAGGGTCGCACGATGCGAGCAAGGTTCGCGCACAACTGCTGAAGCAGCACTTCATGGCTGACTACACGCGGCTGAAAACCTCGAACGATCAACCTCGTATTTTCTTCAAGTTCGGAGGCATGCACACCGGCAAGGGTTTCAGCTTTCTTCATCAGCGGGATCTGGGCAACTTTGTCGCGGAGCAGGCCGATCTGGAAGGCTCGCAATCACTCCACATCCTGGCTGTTGGCGTGCGAGGTTTTCACTCGTACCCGGGCGGTTACGGGAAGCCTATTATTCCGCAGCCCTTTGACTTAGCCAAAGATCCGGAGTTGGGCTGGCTTGCACCTGCGCTGGTGCAGGTGCTTCCTGAGCAGGCCGAAAGCGGAGCGATCACTCTGACATTGTTTGATCTCCGAGCCTTGCGGTTTCGCAAACTCGACCTGCCGAGCGGCTGGGAGCCCTTTATTTACAACTACGATCTGCTCGTTCTGCTGCCGCAGTTCACGCCGTCGACGCCGATCCGCTGAGCAATACGGACGGGCGGCATACCGGGTTCATTGAATTGTCCTAAGACAGCACACACGACTTTGGTAACCGAGGATGGCACTGGATTGGCAGGGTATTGGCCATCCCCGTGCATAACCACTAGGCAGATGCTGCCCAGTTCTCATCTCGAGCCAATAAACCACGAGCCGGTGTTCACGAGCTGTTTGCCGGCCGAGTCATCAGTGTCATCACCCGTCGACACGCGGCAGGAAGCCCTGCTGCTGGCCGATGCATTTTCTGAGTTTATCGCGGCTTCGGGGCGGCTTGAGGGTTCGTACCGCGACCTGCAGGCAGAAGTGGCCCAGCTGGGGTCGAAGCTGGCCGACCGCAACGCGGCGCTCGAAGCCAGCCTGCTCGAAAACGAGCAAATGCGACTTGCGTTGGTGGAGATCGTGGACTGCATGCCGTGCGGTGTACTGGTGCTTGGGGAAACAGGCACGATACTGCGGATCAACCCGGAAGCTTGTTGCCTGCTGCAGCTTGCACCGCAGTGCCTGCCGGGCAATCTTTGCGATCTCGCGGCCGCCAGCCCGTTCGATCTCGCGCCCTTCTGCCTGGTTGAGGGCCGGCACGAACTCTCATTTTGTTCCAATGAGAATCTGGACGGCGTTCCCGCGCAACGCTGGGTGGAGTTGCGGACGCGGCGGCTTTCCGGTGGAAACAGCCAGGCAGCTGCCATCGTGACGTTGAGCGACTTAACAGCGCACAAGGACGCCGAACAGGACCGGGAAAAGGGCCGGCGCGCCGCAGCGCTGGCCGAGGTAGCCGCGACGCTCGCGCACGAGGTCCGGAACCCCCTGGCCAGCCTGGAGCTATTTGTCGGGCTGCTTGAAGAAGACAACAGCCGCACGGCTGAGTGGGTGGGGCACCTGCGCGCGGGTTTGCGCGGGCTGGCGGCCACAGTCAACAACGTCCTTTCATTTCATGGCACAAGCGAGTCGCGGCTACGGCCGGTGCGCCTGGGTATCGCGGTGGCGGCCGCGACGGCTTTTGTGCGCCCGCTGATTGAGCAATCCGGGCTGTGCCTGCGGCTTGCCGGCTGCGAGCTCGCCGGCACGATCCTGGGTGACGAAGCGGGGCTGCGGCAGCTCATTTTAAACCTGGTGATGAACGCCGTTCGGCACACCCCCTCGCCGGGCACGGTCTCCATCACCGTTCAAACCGCGGGAACCACCCACCTGCGGCTCGCGATCGCCGATACCGGTTGCGGCATCGGCCCGGCACAGCTGCCATTCATTTTTGAAACGGGATGGAGCGGCAGCGGTGATCGCTCGGGCCTGGGCCTGGCGGTCTGCCGCAAGATCGCCGCACAGCACGGCGCGCCACTGCGCGTCTGCAGCGAAGCCGGCCGGGGCACCACGTTTGAGATGGAGATTCCCCTCGTATGAATACCTTCTTAGCGGATTCCTTGGGGGCGCCAATGGACGTCGCCCGCCGGTCGGTACTGGTGGTCGATGACGAGCCCGGCATCCGGGCAGCGCTGACGGCTCACTTTGAGCGTGAAGGCTGGCGTGTGACTTCGGCAAGCGGTGTGCGCGAAGCCGAGTACCGGCTGTCGCAGAGCCCTTTTGATCTGCTGGTCACGGACGTGCGCCTCCCGGACGGCACAGGTTGCGACCTCCTGCGGACGGCGCAGGCCCAGGCTGACACGCCTGTTGTGCTGCTGACTGCTTTCGGCAGTGTGCCGCAGGCGATCGCGGCGATCCGCGCCGGTGCGAGCGAGTACCTGGTCAAGCCAGTGGCGTGGCAGGAACTGCGCGCGGTCGCCGAAAGCTTGACGGATCGCATGCTGGATCACTCGGCAGGTCGCCTGCCCGAGCAGGCCCGCAGGCAGACCGGTACTGCTGTGGAGGCGACGAGCGGCGCCGCCGCGCAGGACGACAAGTTTTCGCAGGCCGAACCACT
>CAXTYP010000021.1:0-16363 GCA_964248435.1 uncultured Acidobacteriaceae bacterium
AGGCAGCCGCCCGCTTGCAGGCCGCGGCCCTTCGTGCGACGACCCGTTTTTACCGGCTGGCCCATGCTTTGTTCGCGCCAAACCCCGCGCTTTGCGACGTGCTTGGCAAGGGGACCGGCCGGCCCTGCCGGCTCATGACTCGGGGCGTCGACGCGAACCTGTTTCACCCCGCGCGTCGCACCGTTGCGCCGCCTGGCGAAAGCAACGTTTGGACCCTCGGCTACGTGGGAAGGCTGTCCATTGAAAAGAATGTCGCGCTTTTGCCGCGCATGGCAGCGCAGTTACGGGCGCGCGGCTTTGGCAATGTCCGCTTCGTCATCATCGGCCAGGGCGCGGAAGAAGAGGCGTTGCGCCTGGCTCTTCCCAATGGCTTCTTCCCGGGCGTGCTGCGCGGAGAAGCGCTTGCCGAGGCTTACGCCAACATGGACTGCTTCGTTTTTCCCTCGCATACGGACACGTTCGGTAATGTCGTGCTGGAAGCCATGGCTTCTGGCGTTCCGTCCGTGGTCACGCCCGATGGCGGCCCGGCGCACCTGGTTCGCGCGTCCGGCGCGGGCCTGGTGGCCGATGACCATGAGTTTGCCGATGCTGCGATCGCTCTGCTGATGGGTCCTGACAGGCACCAGGGCCTGCGCAGGGCTGCCCGGGCTTACGCCGCAAAGGCGAGCTGGGATGGAGTCTTTGAGGACGTTTACGCCGGCTACGAGGCTTTACTTAAACTGCACTAAAAAAGCGACCTGCCGGTCGCTCTATCACGATCGAACGAGTTGGTGCCGAAGAGAGGACTCGAACCTCCACACCCTTGCGAGTACATGGACCTGAACCATGCGCGTCTGCCAATTCCGCCACTTCGGCACTGCCTGCGCCCTTCCTCGTTGCGCCGAGGTACCGGACCACTTCCAAGTTTCCCAAAGCAAACTCTCTCTGTCAAATGGGGAGCGGCCTGCATCGAATGGGACTGTGCTGAAGGAGAGGCAGATGAAGGAAACAGAGGTGGGCTGTATCCCCGGCGGTCACGCGGCGGAGATTCGCCGTCTGGTGCACGACCTGAGCAACGCCCTTGAGATCATCGTGCAGACCAATTACCTGCTGAAGATGGGCAAGTTGGACGAAAGCTCCCAGCAATGGCTTTCGATGATGGACACGGGCGTGAAGCAAGCGGCCGAAATCAGCACCAACCTGCGCCAGTACGTCATTCGAAACGCCGCCGGCAAGTAGCCCGGTGCTAGCTCCGGGCGCCGGGCCCGACAGTTCTTCATTTGCTTTAGACAGGGGGCTAGACCAGCCTGCAATCCAGGGTCAGCGTGGCATTGTTCGCGAACAACTTCGATACCGGGCAGCCTGCTTTTGCTGCTTGCGCGGCCTTTTCAAACGCGGCTCCATCCGCGCCCGGGATCCGGGCTTCGGTCGTGAGGTGAATGGCTGTAATGGCGAACCCGCCTTCCACCTTGCCCAAAGTCACCTTGGCGACGGTTTTGATGGACTCCGGCGTCAGCCCCGCCTCGCCCAACTGCGCACTCAGGGCCATCGAAAAGCAGCCCGCATGCGCCGCGGCGATCAACTCCTCCGGACTGGTTCCGGTGCCGTTCTCAAAGCGCGTCGAAAATGAATACTGCACGTCCTTGAGAGTTCCGCTCGCGCAGGAAACCGTGCCCTTGCCTTCCTTCAAACTGCCTTGCCACTCCGCCGATGCTGAACGATCCATTGCTTTTCCCCTTGGGTGTTTCGCTATGTGCTGGGCACATTTCCAGTACTTCCATCATAGGCGACACGCACGGGCTATGACTCGGCAAGAGCTGCTGATCGGGAGAGATTCTTTTGCTGCCTGACGATGGCTGTTGGGGAAGGATCCTGAACCAGATGGCGCGCGGTGGCCAGGCGTTCCGCCAGAATCTCCTCTGCGATCAGTGTTACGGTACAAGCCGCATAGGGCAGGAGTTCGCCCCAAAGGCGGGGTTCGACCAGCAAGCCGTAAAAACTCATGAAGACGAGCCAAACGCCAAGACCTGGAAGCCAGCCCCTGAGGAGCGCATCTGGAATCCGGTTGCGAAATACCACAAGCGGGAACCACATGTAACCCAGCGTGGCGGCAAGCTGGGGCCAGGAGAGGGGGACCAGCAAGCTGCCCAGGTTCGCGAAAAGGTGCTGGGAAGCAACGTGGGGATTGGCGCGGAAGTGGACGACGGTCCAGGCATGAAGGCCAAGCCATACCAACGCCAGTGCGAGGCCCAGGATGACGACGCGCGTGCGCAAACCGACCCGGCCCTGCTCTGCCAAAGCAAGGAAAACCAGCAAAAGTAGAGTCGTTTCCCGATTGATCGTCCCTGCCACGAAGACGGCTACAAACAGCGCCGTTTGCCATGGTCTCCACCGGTCAAGGTGGATCAACCAAAGCCCGGCCGAGAAAAATGCCATGGCTGGCAGATCGTACGCGAACCGCAGGCTGTGATGCGCCAGGCCGACATAGGTGACGCCGCAAAGAACCAGCAGCAGCGGGCTTACCAGCCAGGGTAGCAACATTGTTTGCGAGCAGCGCTTGTACAAAGCCGTTGCCGCTGCGCAGCTGGCCCCAACCGCAGCACAGTCCATCGCGGCCTGAAAAAGGCCGTCAGGGCCCGCCCCGCGCGGGAACCAGGCTGGCAATCTTGAGAGCCGGGCCGACCCCATCAGGAGCAGGCCCGAGCCGTGCGCCCAGCGCAGGGGCGCGGCCAGCAGCAGGCGTCCTTGGAAAGGCATCCGCTCCAGGCCTCGTTCGTACAACGCAAGATGAAGCTCCGATGGAATGCGGTACAGGTAGCACCAGACGAACTGCACGATGCCAAGCCCTAAAAGAACAAAGAAAAATCGTCGTTGCCATTTCTGCTGCAGTTCGGCTGTAGCTTGCCTCCTTGGAGCTTCCACGGTTTCAACTTGAAGGGACGCCATTCTAGGGCCGGCTTTCCAGGTTCGACGAGTTCACGGGCTTCAAGCGTTCTAGAAGAACGGCTGTTTTGTCCTGGTAATCGATCTTCCAGTCCGAACTTCGCCGGAGCAGGTACACGAGCGGCGTGTCTGGCTGAAACAAGACGTACTCGATGTGGTACTTGTCCAGAACCGCGAATGTGTTCTGAATCCGGATCGCATCGAGATAATCCCGTAGAACTCCTTTGCGCTCGAAGATGTCGGTTCGCGAGTCAATCATCACCGGCAGCTCAGGTAGACGCAGTTCCAGGTAACCACCCCAGTCGTAGCTGTTCAGCAGGGGAGCCTGCTTCCGGAGCGCCGCCAGCATCGGCAATACACCCTTGGGATACTCCACCTCACTCCCTACAGCCTCCCGGCGAGCCCTGTACGCCAGGAGCCCACAAAGAACCATACCCAGGAGCAGGCAGGCGTGCAGCACCCTTTGCTGTGGCGGCTCACCTCCCTTGCACCTCCGGGGCATCCGGGGCAGGTCGGCGGCCAGGAAGGGGAGTACCAAGATGCCCGCTAAAAAGAGAAATCGCTGATAATTGAAGGCCGCATGGATGCCGACACACACGAAGACGAGCTCGTGGAGCTTCCACTTTCGCGGTCGAAAGAGCTGGGCGGCTAACCCCAGCACAAGTGTCACAAAGAAGATACGTCCTCGCAGTGAATGCCAGTCCAGTGGCTGCCACTCCTGTACTGAAGCAATGTTCAGTTTTTGGTGGAAAGCCATGTCGAACGGGTAAGTAACAAGATGCAAGCCATAAGGATTGGCAAACAGCGCCGCGCAACAAGCTGCTGTCACAAGCGCGAGCGCACGAAACTCATCAGGGGTCCAGCGAATACTTCTCACCGCGCCTTTTTCGAAGCCGACTGACCCGCAAGCCACATACAGCAGGAGCAGAACGAAACCAATCAACCAGGAACCATGAAGGTTGATCCAAAGAAGAAAGATCAGCGGCAAGGGCCATAAAAGTCCTATTTGCTTGATTGTTTTGCCTCGATGGACGAGGCCGCGTTGCTTTTCAAACCGTGCCAGCACGATCAGTTCAGTCACCAGCGCCGCCCAGCCGAATAGCAGCGTCCTTGGTGCGAAGCTGACGGTACCGAAAACCACTGACACGATTGTGGCGACCCAGGCTGCGTTGGGACGCCGGCTTTGAAGCCAGGCCAGGTAGAAAACACCGGCAAAAATAGCCTCAAGCACTACCAAGCTGACCATGAGCAACCCACGGGTGCCCCCTAACCGCCAGCCCAGGTCATAAGGCATTTCCGCCAACCACTCGTGATCAATCCATGGCATGCCGAAAGTTGTGAACGAGTACGTGTCCTCGCGAATAAAGCGGTGCAAATGTAACGTCACTTCGGCGTTGCGCAGGTGCCAGCCGATGTCCGGGTCCGTGCCCGAGCGCAGTGCGAGCATAAAAACAATCAGCATCAGCGAGCCAAGGAGAATGGCCGGATAGCCAAGCACCAAAGAAAAGGGAGTGCCGGTCCGGGGCTGAGCCACTTCGAGTTGGATGGTCGCGCTCATCGATTCTTCATGCAAACATTCACACTGAGTGACATTCCATTCAGTCATGGTCAGCTGAGAGTAAGGCGATTCTAGTTCGCGGGCCTCGTATGGAAAGCTGTCTTGTAGGCACCAAGCCGCACCGAAGTACCCAATCGGAACTTCTTCCCAGTTCGGGACAATAATGCCAGAAGCGTTGCAAGCGAGATGAAGACGCTTGTTTGCCAGCTTCCAGCTATTCTTACGTTTTCGTTACCTGGGTCATCTATAGAGATTTGCCTTGCAGGGCGATAACGAGGTGCACAGCCCAGCTTCAGCAAACACAGCCTGGGCCGGTGAGCTTGACCGAGTCTGACATGAGAAATGGAGAAGAACATGAGCAACTTCAAAAAGCTGGCAACGAGCTTTCTGCGCGATGAATCCGGACAAAGCATGATCGAGTACACGCTGGTCGCGACTCTGATCGGTCTGGCTGCAGTCGCCGCAATGACACCCCTTGGCACAGCGATTGCAACTGCCTTTGACAAGGTCGCCAATCAACTCAACGGCGTTTAGCACGACGGTGCTTCTCGCCGTTACTGCCGCTTTTCGAGTGCTCGCACAAACCCTGACGTGGACGCGACAGTACTTGTCCGACGTGGTCCTTAGGAAGCGCCTTGTTGAACCAAGCGGCTCGTGCACCTCACGGAGACTGCTTGCGGACGCAAGCCTTCCACCGTCCATCGTGAGTGCCGGCGGCGCAGCCGCCAGCGTTCACCAATAAACTCCTTAGCTATTCAACAGTCCTTTTCTCCAACTCTGGATCGGTTCATGTTGCAGGTTTCACACCAAGTCATCTACGCCAGTCTCGCTCTTGGGTGCGCGCTTCTCGCCACGGTCACGGACCTGCGCGAACGCAGAATCCCGAATGCGTTGACCGGAACCGCTGCCGCAGCCGGCATTCTGTTGCACGCCGGCTTGGATGGGGTGCGCGGTTTTGAAACTTCGGTGGAGGGCGGAGTTGTCGCCGGTGGACTCTTCCTGCTGCTGCATCTTATCGGCGGCGTAGGTGCTGGAGACGTCAAGCTGATGTTTGCTATTGGCGCTCTGCATAGCTTGGCTTCGTTACCGTCTGTTTTAATCGCGACCGTGCTGAGTGGAGGCATCCTTGCTGTCGTGTTTTGCCTGAGCGGTGGGCGCCTGCGACAAAGCCTGGCGCAGATAGGCGGCTTTCTAGGCTGCCTGAAGCGCGGCCATCTCCAGGGTAAAGTGGCGATGTCATCTTTCGAGCGTAGCTCCCTCAGCCTCCCTTACGCAGTTCCAATCGCAATGGGCTGTTTTTTTGATCTCGCAGGATCAATGCCATGAAGGCACAAAGGTTTTTGCTTGCCCTATGTGTATCACTGGCAATCTCCGCTGCCCTTACTCTCGCGATGAGCCGTCATCTTCGTCCAGCATCTGCCAAGCCTGAATCGATGCTCACTTATGTCGGCCCCTCCCGGAGTTTGGAGGTCGGGGAGGTTCTGAGGTCCTCTGACCTGTTTTCAGTGGCGTGGCCGAAGTCGGTGCCCGTCGCCAGTGCTTTCACCAATGCCTCTGACCTGGTCGGTCGGACAGTACTTGTTCCCATTGAGAAGGGGCAACCGATCATCGTGCGCGACGTGTCGAGCGTGGGCGCAGGCGCTGGCCTGGCCGCAAAAGTACCGGACGGGATGCGGGCCGTTGCCTTGCGCTCGGACGAAGTCATGGGTGTAGGCGGCTTCTTAAATCCGGGATCGCATGTCGATGTGCTGGTCACATACAGGCCCGGGATTGCAGACCAGCCGCTGACCGCGATCGCTCTTCAAAACGCACAGGTTCTTGCTGCGGGTCAAAAGGCCGAGCCGGATCCCGCCGGCAAGCCGCAGTCTGTCACGGTCGTGACGCTGCTGGTTACTCCCGACGATGCGGAACGAGCGGTACTGGCGAGCAGTCAGGGATCTATTCACTTTGTCCTTAGGAACAGTTCGGACGCAGGCCGCGCAAGTGCGATCCCGATGCAGATGTCAAGGCTCGCCGGCATTGCGATCGCTCCCGCAGTGCGCCCGCATGCAAGAGCGGTAAGGACGACTTTGCCGGCAGGCCAGCCTCAGTTTGGACTGGAAGTCGAGACCGTGCTCGATGGTGCTTCTGGAACGAATGAGGCTAAGGCGCGAGGCATCGAGTGATGAAGAAACCTTCGTACATCGTTCCGAGCTTGCACCGATGCCTCCAGAAAGGCGTCATCACGATACTCCTGTGTGCCACCTTGGGCGCACCGAGCCTTGCCAGAGCTCAACAAGTGGGTTTGCCGCCAACCCTTGACATGCAACAAAGTCAACCCGAGGATGTGATTCATATTCCGGTGGGTCACACGGCGATAATGCGCTCCGCAACTCCGCTCATGCGCGTATACGTGGGTGATCCCACCGTCCTTCACTCCTTCACATCGGGTCAGCACGAGGTGCTCATTACATCAAAGGCAGTTGGGGTCAGCAGCCTGGTGCTTTGGGACACGGAGGGCAAACACCGGCTTTACACGGTTTCGGGCGATCTTGATATGGCATCGCTTCACAGCTCGCTCGGCGAGATGCTCCCAGGTGTTGACATACATGCAGAATCTACCCAGGGAAAGATTGTCTTGTCGGGAACGGTGGGATCGGATGGAGATTGTGAAGCGGCTGCTAAGCTGGCCGCTTCTTACTCGAAAGATGTTGTTAATAACATCAGGGTCGTCGGCAATCACGGCAAACAGGTCCAGCTCAAACTCCGTATTGTAGAGGTAGACCGGACCAGACTGGAGCAGTTTGGCGTGAACTTCTTCACCGGAGGCGCCAACACGTCCGGCATCACGACACAGCAGTTCGGCTCGACCAGCTATATCCCGAAGACAAGCGGCAGCGCTGGATCGACCGTGACGTTTGACCCATTGAACCTGTTGTTCTTCAGCGCATCGAGCGGGGCCGGAGTGTCTATAAAGGACCTGGAACAAAAGCAGATTCTGCAAGTGCTGGCCGAACCGACACTAACGACCTTGAGCGGACAGGCTGCCCGTTTTCTCTCTGGAGGGGAATTCCCCTTTCCCGTGGTACAGGGAGGTATCGGCTCGTCCGCCGCTATCACCATCATGTTTCGGCCTTATGGTGTCAAGGTTGATTTCACGCCTGTTGTGAATGCGGATAGTTCCATTCGGTTGAAAGTGAGCCCGGAGGTCAGCGCACTCGATTACACCAATGCGGTCACCATCTCCGGGTTCACCATCCCCGCTCTTTCCACGCGACGGGCCGAGACCGAGATTGAAATCAGGAACGGCGAAAGCTTCATTGTTTCGGGCCTTCTTGATCACCGGACCACGGAAGCGCTCAGCAAGGTCCCAGGCATCGCTGAGCTGCCTCTCCTGGGTCAATTGTTTCGTTCTAGAAATGTAAACCATTCCGTGGTAGAGCTTGTGGTTGTGGTCACGGCAACCATCGTGGACCCGCTTGCTGCGTCACCAGCCGTGATCGACCCTAAGTTCCCCGTGCCTAACATGTCCATAGACCGCTTCGATCAAACGTATCGTGAGTCGGAGAGGTTTAGCCCAACGCCGTCTCCGGCGAAGAAAGGCACACCATGAGTCCCTTGGGGGGCAACGCAGGGGAGCGGCTCACGCAAGCAGTTTTCTGCGTCTGCACTGATGATGCAGTGAGCGCGACGGCGGCTGAGGCGGCTGGTCAGGCGAGCGGAGGTGTATTCCTTGGAGAGTTCCGCGACTACATAACGGCAGAGAAGCGCCCGCAGTTCTCGCCATTATTGAAGAACGCCTCCTCGTGTGTGGCTATTGTTGATTTCGACAAAGATCCCGAGCTCGGGCTTCAAACGGCCGAACGACTTCAGCAAATCTTCGCTCAAAGAATCAGCATCATCGGCGTCGGCACCTTGGTGGATGCCGGCCTTCTGCTACGCGCCATGCGCGCAGGATGTGTAGAGTTCTTTTCGCGGCCGGTGAAGCTGGCCGAGATTACTGCTGCTCTCCATCGTTTTCAAAAGAGCGCTGCGGCGGGCTTGCAGACACAAGGGGCGCTGGGACGCGTACTGTCGATGTTCGGTGCAAAGGGCGGTGTTGGTACGACGACTCTGGCCGTTCACCTTGCTACCTTTCTCGTGCAGCAACACAACAAGCGAATTCTGCTCATTGACCACAAGCAGCAACTTGGGCATGTAGCTCTCTACCTGGGGCTCAAGGATACGCAGTACCACTTCACAGAACTGCTTCGCAGCGCGGATCGGCTCGACCGCAAGTTGCTTGAGGGCTTCGTTCTGAAGCACAAAAGCGGTCTTGAAGTGATAGCTTCCCCCGAAAATGCCATGCTGCACGGCGGAAGTAAGCGAGGCGACCTGGAACGAGTCATGGATTTTTTGCGGACGGAATACGATTACGTTCTGGTTGACTCTGTTGTGGGTTACGAGGACGCCCAACTTTCTCTGCTCGATCAAGCAGATGAAATCTACTTAGTCTCGACCCCGGACGTTGCCGCCCTGCGCGACCTGGCCCGCCTCGTCGAAAACTTGAGCCTGGGTGAAGAAGGTATGAAGAAACTGCGACTGGTCATCAATCGCGCTACTGCTGATGACTCCATCTCCTCTCAGCAGATTCAGAAAGCAGTGCGATTTCCAGTTTCGCTCTCCATTGCCAACAGTTACTTCGAAGTCATGCGAGCTATCAACGCGGGTGAGCCGATTAAGCCGGAAGGCAAGTCTCTGTTCAGCCAGCAGGTAGCTGGCTGGGCGCATCGCATCGCGGTAGGAGAAGCTTTGGAGGTCAGACCAGCTATGAGAAAGGGGCGGCTGCCGTTTTGGCGCCCGCTGGTGATGGAGGCAAAGCATGGCTGAAGAGTCGCTTTACATGACTGTGCCCTCGCGCACGGCGATAGCCGTCGAGCCGAAGACCATCTCAGGCCTGACGGATGCGGCCCATCACACGCTCAAGACCGCCGTCCATGCCGAACTTCTTAAACGAATGGATCTCGGCAAACTCGTCCATTTGCAAACAGATGGGGCTGGCGGCCGCAGTAGATTGATGGCGTTGATCCTGGGCTTGATTGGCGAGCAAGGAGTCCCGCTTAGCAATGCTGAACGGGATCGTTTGGCGCAGCAAGTGCTTGACGAGGTTTTTGGTCTTGGTCCACTTGAAGCGCTTTTGCAGGATCCAACCATCAGCGACATCATGGTAAACACTCACGAAACAGTGTTTGTCGAGCGAAAGGGCCTGCTTGAAAAAACAGATATAGCTTTCCGCGATAACGCGCACCTGATGCACATCATCGAGAAAATCGTTTCAGCGGTTGGACGACGCATCGACGAATCATCGCCGATGGTGGATGCACGTTTGCTCGACGGATCCCGGGTCAACATCGTGATTCCACCGCTCGCCGTCGACGGACCCCTGCTTTCCATACGAAGGTTCGGCAGCAAACCCCTAGGCCCGGACGATCTGCTCCGCAATCAGTCATTGACACCGGCGATGCTGAGATTGCTTGAAGGTGCGGTGCGATCGCGCCTGAATATCGTTGTGTCCGGAGGAACCGGCGCAGGCAAAACAACACTTCTTAATGTTCTTTCCCTTTATATCTCGCAGGGCGAGCGGATCGTTACGATCGAGGACTCGGCTGAGCTGCAGATCAAGCAACAACACGTGGTGCGGCTGGAATGCAGACCGGCAAATCTTGAGGGCAATGGGGCAGTGCGGCAACGCGAGCTGGTTATCAATGCTCTTCGCATGCGCCCAGATCGCATCATCGTCGGCGAAGTACGCGGCGGCGAAGCGCTCGATATGCTGCAGGCCATGAATACGGGCCACGACGGTTCGTTGACAACTGTGCACGCCAATACACCACGTGACGCCATATCAAGAATCGAAACCATGGTCTTGATGGGTAACATCGTTCTTCCGGAAAAGGCGATCAAGGCCCAGATCGCTTCCGCCGTCGACCTCATCGTTCAAGTCTCTCGTATGAGCGACGGTACCCGGCGCATCACACACATCAGCGAAGTTACCGGCACTTCGGGTGAGATCATCAGCATGCAAGACATTTTCGTTTTTGAAAAGCAAGGCTTGGCTCCGGACGGTCAAGTGAAAGGAAGTTTCGTCTTTACTGGTATCGTCCCAGAGTTTTCCGATCGACTCAAATCCGCCGGATACCCGCTGACGATGGAAGATGTCGAAAGAACAGGCAATTCCTTATGATCACGATGCCGATGTTGTTTGCCGCGTGCGTGTTTACGGCAGCACTAACTTTTACGCTCGTTATGGTGGGCGCTTCCCGCAGCGAACTGAAAGCGACATTCAGCAAGCGCTTAGCCGGAATTCAGAAGACCAGCGCTGATGGATCTCTTGCAAGCGAGCCGCTTTCGTTGAGAGGTAAAGGAACCAAGTCACCGGGCTTTGACCTGGAATCGTGGATAAGAAAGCAAGCAATCGGTGGGAAGCTGGATACCTTGCTCCTGCAGAGCGGTAGTTCCATCCGAATGCGCCGCCTTCTCTTTGCATCGTTTGGCTTGGCGGTGTTTACGGGTACTGTTGTCACCTGCACGGTTGGAAGCCGGCCGCTTGCTCTGGCTGCGTCCATGGGAGCCGGAGCTGTACCAATCGCGATGCTGCGCCATCAACGTTCTCGGAGGCTTGCGCGGTTCGAAGCTTCGTTGCCCGAAGCGATCGCACTGATGGCTCGCTGTTTGCGCGCCGGCCATTCGATCGCGGCCGCCCTTGAAATCATCGCGGACCAATCCCATGGGCCACTCGCCAGCGAATTCGCCAGAGTTTCGCAGCAACAGCGGCTCGGCATCATGTTTCGCGAGTCCATGATTGAACTGGCAGGTCGCGTCCCATCACAGGACCTCCAGTTCCTGGTTACGGCCATCCTGGTGCAGCGAGAAAGCGGCGGCGACCTTACGGACATACTGGATGGAGCAACCCGAGTCATCTCAGACAGAATGAGAATCGCCGCACAGGTACGAGTTCACAGCGCGCAGGGCAGGCTTTCCGGATGGATTCTCAGTGCATTGCCTTTTGTCATGTTCCTGATGATCAACCTGCTTAATCCCGGCTACTCTCGCCTTCTTTTTTCGGATCCGACAGGAAGATTGCTTCTTTACGGTGGACTATGCTCTATCGGGACCGGGATCTTCATGATCCACAAGATTGTGGATGTAAGGGTCTAGCATGAGCGTCCTTGCATACTTCATCGCATCATCGGCGGTTCTTTTCGGCGCCGCGCTCAGTGCGTTCTGGTATGCGGGACGCGAGCGTCGACGTGCTTTTGTTCGGCTGTCGTACATGACGCGCAAGCGGAGCCGAACGGTGGAAACAGCCTCTTCAAGACAGCAGGTTTGGCAGAACAAAGTCCGTGCGATGGCGGCACCGCTTCGGGCCATTGCTCACAGGTGGAAAGTTAACTCATCCTGGGAGGTTGATGTTCAGAGGCGATTGGTGGGCGCAGGCCGGACGGAGGCCGGGGCGCTGGATGTTTATTGCCTTCTGCGCGTCCTTATACCGGTCTCCGCCGCTGGGCTGGGAATCTTCGTACCACATCACCGTGGTGCCGGTGCACTCCTCGCATTTGGGTGCTTTTATCTTCTGCCCGACATGGTTCTGCTCCGAATGGTTAAGGCTCGCAGGCGGCGCATTCGCAGGAGCCTTCCCGATGCCGTCGATCTGCTTGTGATATGCGTTGAAGCTGGACTGGGGCTCGATCAAGCGCTTTCCCGTGTGGGCCAGGAACTGGGTATAAGCCATCCTGACATTACCCAGGAATTTGAGTTGGTTGGACTCGAACAGCGAGCCGGCAAACCACGTTTGCAGGCCTGGCAGGCCATGGCCGAACGGGTCAACCTGCCGGAACTGCAAAGCTTCTCCAGCATGCTGATGCAGACCGAGCGATTTGGAACGCCGATTGCCAAGGCGCTCAGTACTTTTGCGAGCGGGTTGCGAGAGCGCAGAAATCAGCTGGCAGAAGAGATGGCGGCGAAGACTACCGTGAAGATTATTTTTCCCCTCATCTTCTGCATCTTGCCAAGCATGTTCATTGTTCTGCTCGGTCCGGCGATGATCACCCTGTTTCGCACCTTCCCCACGCTAGGCCGGTAGCTGCCAGCGCCAAGGATAAGAACGGCTCGCTGCACCCTTGCACACTCGGCGGGACCCAGGCACGCCCAAAGGTCAACAATGAAACCACGCTGGAAGCACTACAGAATTACAAACCTGACCCGATCGACCATTGTGTGCCAAGAGGCGCTTTTAGCAACAAGGATGATGGATCGTTTGCGCGGTCTGTTGGGTAGGAAAGGACTTGATAGGGGAAGCGGTCTCCTGATAGATCCCTGTTCCGGCGTACACACCTGCGGCATGGAATTTCCGCTTGATCTTGTCGCTTTAGACCGCAGCAATCGTGTGACCGGTTTTTGGTCGGCCGTTGGTCCGTGGCGCATTAGGGGCATGAGCCTCCGGACCAGCCGAATGCTTGAACTGGCGGCCGGGGCACTCACCACGTCCGCGACGCATCTCGGGGATCAGCTCTGGCTCGAAGAGCTTGATCCAAGCGGAATGGACTCGGGACCTGCTTGCAATCCTGAGTCAAGCTTGCCACCATTTGGCCTTCCAACATTGGCCGGAAGGCCAGAAAGCAACTGGCCAGTTAATGAATAATTGGTGCCACTGAAGTACTGGAAAGCGTCAAACTTGAATTCGTGAGAAACGGTAGACCCGCTGCGTAGACGACCCGCACGTTGACCGTGACCGTGCCTCCGACGGTGTTTCCTGCCGTCCAGGTTGCGGGACTGGTCAACTGCCCTCCGTTCAGAATGGGAACTGTAGCTTGCACAATGGTACTGATATCGGTTTGCGAGCATGGGGTTGAGGTTGCGGCACTCCGTACCGCAGCGTACCGCGTTGCTGCCCGGCTGGCGTAAGTGATGCTTGAATAAACAAAGAAAAGAAGGGCGGCACTGACGAAGCCAAAGACGAGCAGGATGTACAAGGGCAAGACAAACGCCAGTTCGAGTGTGGACGATCCATCCTCGTTCCCCCACGACTGGCGAAACTTTTCGTCAATGCTCAAAGACTGCCGGTTTCCGAATCGGAGGCGGCGTTTCTTGAAAGCCTGCCCTGGCTTCGGCAGGCTGCTTCTCCAAGTTCGCTTGCACGCCACGTTTAATGAACCCGAACAGCGGAAAAGCCGTTCAATGAGAAACTGGCGGGCAGCCCCGGGTATCCCAGAAGAACCGGCAGAGTGGCACTTGTCTTAACCTGCGCGTACTCGATCGGGCTCGCGCCGCCGCAGGTGCTGGAACAGAGGACCTGGGACCCGTTAGCGGTGCAGCTGCACCAATTAGCTGCGGTCACACTGAACGGAGATACAGTTCCGGCTGCGGCAACGGCCGCATTCTGCATTCCCTGCAGATCCGACGCTTTTCCTGGCAGGCAGCTGTAAGCTGTCCCTGCATGCGCCGCTTCCGAAACAACCATGGCCTGCTGGACACCCAGGCCCAAGTCAATCACGCCGACAAACAGGAGTACCAAAACAGGTAGAATCAAGCAGAACTCCACAACGACACTGCCGTTTTCAGAAGAAAGATCGCGGGTGTGTTTCCAATTCTGTGTCATCTCGATAAGCCCAAAGTGTGCTACCGCTTGCCCGTCTTTTGGCCATTGCCGGCGCAGTACCCATCCAGCAGCGGCAGCCGGCTCGGGCCGTGTCGCTGATCGTGACTGCATGTCACGAATGAATAGCATGACAGTACCATTGGCCCTGCCGGCGGCCAAGAGCACCAAAGTACTTTTGCAGCTCGCTATGCGAGGGCATCGACACATCCACACCAGGGGTCATCCCGATCGAGCCGTGTGCACGGGGAAACTTGATTGAGCGGCAGCTGCAGGCGCGAAAGATGGACTGCAGGCTGTGCGTAGTTTTGTTGCGGATCGTGAAAAACGTGCATGCCGTCGCCCGTGAAAGGTGAAGAGCAACGGTAAGTCTGCTTTGGCGGTGCACGATGGCCGCAAGGATTCGCCTTCCTGCATCGTAGTAAGTCGGAGGGCAATCATGCCGGAAAGCATCGATCTGGACAAGGTAAAAGCAACGCTAGGGAAGTTGATTGACGTATTGCGCGACAGCCACGAAGGATTCACAGAGATTGGCAAGCACGTCAAAGATGATGGGGCGCGGCGCTTCTTTCTGGAAGAAACGCAGGCGCGCGCGAACTTCGCGGGCGAACTTGAAAACGAACTGCACCGGCTTGGTGTGAAGGATGTTCACCAGCACGGGATGATTTTTTGGCAAGCTCCACCGCTTCTGGGGCGAGATCAAGGCCAACCTGGGCGGGGGCGATCACGCGCTTCTGGCTACCTCGGAGCAGGGAGAAGATGTGGCCAAGAAGGCATATGCCACAGCCTTGTCTGAGCATCTGCCTGGCGATATTCGTGATCTCCTGAGCACCCAAAATGCTCACATCCTGGCGTCGCATGACAGGGTCAAGGCGTTGCGAGATAGCAAGACGGCTTAGGACGTTTCCGTAACTTCAAAGCCTGATATACCTGCTGAACTTATGGACCCTGTTTTGATAGCAGGGTCCATAACATTCTCACGAAGCTGACTTCTCAAGCGCCCAGGTTCCCTGCAGCGGGGTGCGTGGACCGCAGACCATGGATTGTTTCAAGGAAGCGGTGGTGGTTTGGGTAGGCAAACCGCGGTGGCTGCACGTGAGCAGCCCGGGCGAACTAGCCCAGCCACTTGGGGTTCTGTATGGTTCCGTCAAAGTGCGGAGTGGTCTTGAACAACTCAAACTGGCCTGTCATCGCCGCCTGTTGCGTCCGGGTGAGCAGGGCCGCCATCTCGGGTCCGGTCATCGGTTGAAAGTTTTTAACAGCGACCATGGCCTGGTCCAGGATCGGCATGGAGTCAATGCCCGTGATGACAACCGACACCGGCTGGGACAAACCGTAGCGAAGGGCCTCAAGTGGCTCGACCGTTTTGCTGTCCAGAATGAAATGGTCGCCGAAGGTCTTCATGGCGAGCACACCAATGCCTTGCTGGATGGCCACCGGCATCACTTGCCGGGTGAATGAGCGGAAATGAGCGTCCATCACGTTGATGGGCATCTGCACTGTGTCGAAGTGGAAGCGATGTTGCTGCGCGACTTCCAGCATGCGCAGGTGAACAGCTGGATCCTTGTGACCAGTAAAGCCGATATAGCGAATTTTGCCGGCCTGCCGCGCGGCTACAGCTGCTTCCAGGGCTCCGCCAACAGCAAAGATCCGGTCAGGGTCGTCCATGCGGATGACCTCGTGAAATTGCACCAGGTCGATCACGTCAGTGCGCAGGCGAGCAAGCGACTGGTCGAGTTGACGGTTGTACTCCTTGGCCGTGCGGCCGTCCATCTTGGTCATCAGGAAGACCTTGCTGCGATAGCCATTCCCGAGCGCCTCGCCCATGCGCAGCTCGCTGGTGCCTTCGTTGTAATCCCAGCAGTTATCCAGGAAGGTGATGCCGCGGTCGATACCCGCGTGGATCAGGCGAATGCTTTCCGCCGATGAGTCCTGCTTCCCGACGTGGTAGCCGCCCATGCCGATCGCGGAAACCGTTTCGCCCGTGCGTCCTAGCTGGCGGTACTGCATGTCGGGAGAGGTGGGCCGAGAAGCGGAGCGGGTTTGGGCCGGACTGGTTTGGGCCGCACCTGTTTCTCCTTCGGCAGCGGTCCCGAAGTTGCTCACGGCAACGGCCCCGGCGACCGCTGCTGTTTTTAGAAAATCCCTGCGTTCCATCCGAGCTATCGGCTCCAAGGCGTTTCTCCCCTGCGCTTTCTCCTTGCTGAGATGCGCGGAAGAGAAGCTTAAGGAACCGGCGCAAGCGTGTAGGCAGCCAGCGCGGCCTGCAT
>CAXTYP010000022.1:0-2315 GCA_964248435.1 uncultured Acidobacteriaceae bacterium
GGGAACTGCGCTTTTCGCGGGCGGGTATCGAGCCGGCCGGTGGAGAGTTTTGAGGACGCGGTGATCTTTGTGTACGACGTGGAGCGGTGCCTCGGGAAGCTGACGCCGGAAGACCGGGAGCTGATTTCGCGGATCGCGTTGCAGGAGTACACGCAGGCCGAGGCGGCGGACCTGACGGGGCAAAGCCAGCGGTCGGTGGTACGGAAGTACGGGGAAGCGGTGGATACGCTGACGCGCATTTTCCTGAAGCAGGACTTGCTGGAGGTGGAGTCACTGTACCCGGGACAGTAAGTGCGCGAGTAAGTCAGTGAGTAAACCGGTCAATCGATGCGGGCCACGTCTCAGGGTGGGGCGTGGTCTTAGAGGGTGGCCGCAGAGCTACCGTGGAAGGCGGGTACTATACGGACAGAACTCAGAGGCGAGCCGGCATAATTACGGAATTCGGATTTGAGAACTGGAAGAGTTACTCCCGTCTTCCAGATCGATCCGATTTTGGTACTGATTGGAACGAACTCGAGTGGGAAATACAATGCCCCGGACGCATTTGTTTTGCTGAACCGCGTGACATCCGGGGCCACTCTGACCTCGGCGCTTTGGGGAGACGCTGCATTGCAGCCTCTACGAGGGGGATTGAGTGGGCTGCGAGAAAGCCGCACCAGGTCTTTGCGATCAGTGTCTGCCGGCTCAGTGAGCAGACGGATTATGGGTACCGGGTCGAGTGCAAGCTCGTCTACAACCATTATGGGATCGAGTCAGAAAAGCTGGTGCGGAGGAAGTACGGGCAGATACGTGGCGGTGCGAGAACAGAAGCGGGCAAAATCACCTTGCTTTCGACCGAGCCGTGCGAAGCGCATTCGCCGACCATGATCGTGCGGCTTCGCAACGGAAAGCGTGGAACGCCCCGGCAAGTGGGAAGAACACAGCCTGTTCTTGTGCAGGTATCCGCGCAAAAGATGCTCCACGAAGTGCAGGAAGGTGTCACGGAGTTGCTTTCTTCGTTGCGGGGTATTTGTACCAGACCCTATTTCTTCGCACATGAGGGATGATTCACTTCTAGCCAAGCAGTTGGACTTCGATGCTAGAACATAGGCTGGCTAGGTGCGGCCGTGCATTGTTGTTAGTCCGCATCACACAGCGATCCGCGACGATTGGATACACCACCTACGCCTTCCTGCATTGAAACGAGCCACCTTTCGCAAGGGCTAGCAAGCAACTCCAGACGGCTAGGTTTCGCGCCGTGTTCACCTTCGGTATGGGTCCCGCCCCAAGCCTCGCGATGTCATCCGCTGTTAGAACAGCAGCTATCGTATGATGACAGGATGTCGGCAGGCTACCTCAAGCGATGATATTAACGCCTCCCCAGAGCGACCGAGCTCCCAACCCAACAATGCCTCACTTCAAGGCTTTAGACGGCCTGAGGGGGATCGCCGCGCTAGCGGTAGTGACGTTCCACTTCATGGAGATGGCCATAGGAGATTACAGCCACCTCTTTATCGGGCAAGGCTTCCTGGCGGTGGACTTCTTCTTCTGTTTGTCAGGGTTCGTCATCGGCTACGCCTATGACAGCCGCATGAAGAGAACCGGCACATGGGAGTTCCTGAAAGCTCGACTGATACGTTTGCACCCCCTTGTTCTTCTTGGCGCTGTACTTGGCCTGATTGCTTTGCTCTTCGATCCTTTCCGTCAAGGAGCTTTAGGATACTCCTCGGGCCGAATAACACTCATGTTTTTGGCATCCATATTGTTGATCCCGTTTCCCGCAATGCGGGAGCGAAGTTTCAACTTATTCAGTCTTAATGCCCCTGCGTGGTCTTTGTTTTGGGAGTATGTAGCCAACCTGTTCTACGCCTATCTTCTTTTTAGGCTCCATCGCATTGCTTTGCTTGTTGCTACCATGTGTGCGGCGATGCTTCTGTGCTTTGTCGGGTACCATGCCGGCATCCTTTCAGGCGGCTGGAGCGGCCCCACGTTCTGGTACGGCGGAGCTCGGATGGCTTACTCGTTCCTCGCAGGCCTCCTGGTGTACCGGTCGAATTGGATCATTCGCACGAGGCTTGGCTTCGGAACTCTTTCAGTGCTTCTATTGCTTGCATTGCTGATGCCTTATGCTCATGGGGGGCTGGAAAAGAGAAGCGGCCGTCATACTTATATATTTTCCACTTTTGGTGTCGCTTGGCGCAGGATCTGCTTTAAGTGCACGATCAAATAAGGCGTGTACCTTTTCGGGAAATATGTCCTACCCGCTCTACATGACCCAGTACTCTGTGATTTGGATCTTCGGAAACTATTATGACAGCCGCAAGCCAGACAATGCT